>JAURHO010000081.1 GCA_030833265.1 Crocinitomicaceae bacterium
ATCAGACTCGAGCTGCTGTTGCAATTTACCAGCGAGGTCATTGAGTGAGCGGCAATTTTCGAAACTAACTTTTACCGTTTGCTCTGCATTCCCGTTATGATTGCTATTCATTTTAAAACCATTCCAGATATGTCTTAGGGCTGTTCCTGGTTCAATGATGTACTTTCCTGGCGCAATATTACGCGGGGTCATGGCTTTGTTTTGACCTACTAATTCAAATGCAGCAACGTCATCAAGCACGCGTTTTTCTTTAAGTAAAGTCGCAATTGCTTCAATATTGAGAGCCTCCACTTTTGAAGGAATAAAAATAGTTACTGAGCTTGTATTCGTTGACTTCTGGAAGGCTGCATAGTAATAACGAAGCTTCGGAAAAAGCAAGGCAACAAGGCCGATGGCAACAAGGCCTGTAATTAGAATTAATTTTTGTTTTCTAGACATAATTGATAAGTAAGTTCATCGAAATATTGGTTTTTGAAACGCAACCAATTGGTGCGCGTACCCGCATGCAAAAAGCCTGCTTTTTCAAAAAGCGCAACACTGGCTTGGTTATCGCCATGAATTTGGCAATATAGGTTGCGGAGTTCTAAAATTTCTTGACAATATTGAACAAGAAGGGAAAGTGCTTCAGTAGCGATGCCTTTTCCTTTATCTTGATCTTCAGCAATTAAAATACCTACTGCCGCATAACCGTGTTTGAAATTGACGTCGTAAAGGTCAATGACGCCCACAGCGCGCTTGTCTTGTTGGGTCATGATGACCAAACGCAATTGCCCAGATTTACGCAAATCGGATTGCTGCTCAATGAGCTGAATGATGTCAAACATGGAAAAAGGCACCTCAGTATTGGAGACTTTCCAATTTTTTGGATTGTTTTCCCAAAGAAAAACCTGGCCTGCGTCGTCTTTTTCGACGGCTCTTAAATAGATTTGCTTACCTACTAGGCTCATAAGTACCATTAAAAATAAATTGCGCTGGGCCCGTAAGATAAACATCGGTAAAGGAGCCGTCCGGTTGGGTTTGCCACTGAACCTGAAGTTGACCACCTTTGGTTTGCACCTTGACGCTTCCTGTAGAAATATTTCGCAACTGCGCATATACCAACGCAGCAGCCGTGACACCCGTTCCACAAGAAAGGGTTTCGGCCTCAACCCCTCGCTCATAGGTTGCTACACGAAGACCATCTTCTAAAATCGACATTAAATTGACATTAATACCCTGTGCTTTGTAGGTGTCGTTGTAGCGAATCTGTTTACCCAATTGCTCAATATGCGCATTGGAATGGTCATCGTCTAAGCAAATATAATGCGGAGAACCTGTGTTTAATTCGAAGTCTTTTCCGTGCAACTGAATAGGGCTTACATCTGACATCTTGAGTTTGACTTCATCCTGACAAATGGCTGCTTCATGCAGGCCATCGATAGCCACAAAAGAAGTATTTGCCGATTTTAATTTCCCTAATGCTGCTGCAAAAGCTACTGCACAGCGGGCGCCATTGCCACAAAAAGACTGCGTGCCATCTGCATTATAATAGATCACTTCAAAATCAGAACTCGGATGCTGAGCTAATAAAATGAGGCCATCAGCACCGATGCCAAACTTGCGATCACAAGCCAATTGGATGTCAGGAATTGACAAATTGTCATATTGGCCACTGAAGTTATCGAGCATGATAAAATCGTTTCCGGTACCCTGATATTTGCTAAAGCTTAGTTTCATTGAGGAAGAACAAAAATATTCAATTAATCCTTATAAATTCTTAACAAAATTTAACATTTTCTGAGCAATTTTTGGAACACTCTTTGCGTTTAGCACAAACGAATTTAAAAACTGACAACATGACAATACTCAACACCTTAAAACTATTCGGAATGGGTATCCTCGGCGGAACCCTCCCACTCGCTACTTATGTCATTATCCAACACAATGCGTCTAGGCTCTCTGATCAAGTCATAGACGGCAACAGAAACGCCATTCATCAAGTAGATTTCAACGGTGTGCCTTCTGGTCTTGACTTCACATCAGCTGCCGAAAACACTGTGCACTCTGTGGTGCACATCACCACAAAGGTGGTGCAAACTACTTTTCAACGCGATCCATTCCAAGAGTTCTTTTATGGCCCAGGTGCTGGTGGCCGAGAATTCAAACAGTATGGCGCAGGTGCTGGTTCGGGTGTCATCGTATCTTCTCAAGGATATATCGTCACTAACAACCACGTTATAGAAAACGCAAGTGAAATTCAAGTCATCCTCAATGACAACTCGAAATACGATGCAAAAGTCATTGGCGCAGACCCTTCTACAGACATTGCTGTTTTAAAAATAGAAGGAGAAAATTTCCCTGCTATCCCAATCGGAAATTCAGATGAACTCAAAATCGGAGAATGGGTGTTGGCAGTTGGCAATCCTTTCAACCTCACCTCGACCGTTACTGCCGGCATCGTTTCTGCCAAAGCAAGAAACATCAATTTACTTTCTGAAAGAAACACTCAGGATGTCGTTCCTATCGAGTCGTTTATCCAAACCGATGCTGCCGTCAACCCCGGAAACAGCGGAGGCGCGTTGGTCAATACACGCGGCGAACTTATTGGCATCAATACTGCTATTGCGTCCCAGACCGGATCCTATGCGGGTTACTCTTTTGCAGTTCCGATCAACTTAGTTGATAAAGTCATGCGCGACCTCATCGATTTTGGTATTGTGCAACGTGGCTTCTTAGGGGTGCAAATCGCAGATGTTACGCAAGATGTCAAAGAGAAAAACAAACTTCCTGACCTCAAAGGGGTCTTTTTAGCAAAAGTAACTGAAGGGGGCTCAGCTGATAAAGCAGGCCTCAAAGATGGCGATGTCATTTTGAAAATTGGCAGTAAAGAAGTCAACTCGGTGGCAGCACTTCAAGAAGAAATTGGCAAACGCCGACCTGGCGACAAGGTGAATCTAACCGTACGCCAAAAAGATGGCGACATCATTTCAAAAGAACTGGTATTGCGCAATAAAGATGGCGATACCGAACTCATGAGCAAAGAGGAAATTAGTAAAAACTATGCCCTTGGCGCCACCTTTATTGAGCTCACCGACAAAGAAAAGAAAGAACTGAATATTTCCTATGGTGTCAAGATCAAAAGCATCACAACCGGTAAACTCAAATCAATTGGTTTACAGGAGGGCATCATCATCACTAAAGTCAATAACGAACCTATTGAAACAGTTGCTGAACTCACAGAAAAACTAAGCGGCGTCAATCGTGGCATCTTATTAGAAATCATGGATGAGACCGGTAAACGCGACTACCGAGGCTTTGGTTTGTAAAGACCAAAGCCTCCTTTTTCGGCATCGTTGAAAAAGTTAAGAACTCGTTAATAACTCCATGAAAAAAGCGAGTTTGAGATTTTTTTAAACCTTTTTTTCGGTGTTACTTTGCCTAACAAGCAGAAGTCAACTTTACTTAGCAAAACACAGATAAGATAAGCGCATGAGACAGCTAAAAATTACCAAAGCCATTACAAACAGAGAAAGTCAATCTCTGGACAAATACCTCCAAGACATCGGTCGTGAAGAACTCATCACCGCTGAAGAAGAAGTAGAATTAGCTCGCCGCATCAAAGCCGGTGATCAAAAAGCACTAGAAAAACTAACACGCGCCAATTTGCGTTTTGTGGTTTCAGTAGCCAAGCAATATCAAAACCAAGGTCTTACCCTTCCTGACCTCATCAACGAAGGAAACCTCGGTCTGATCAAAGCCGCTCAGAAATTTGACGAAACCCGAGGTTTTAAATTTATCTCTTACGCCGTTTGGTGGATCCGTCAATCAATCTTGCAAGCATTAGCTGAACAAGCACGTATTGTACGCCTTCCTTTGAACCAAGTTGGCTCATTGAATAAAATCAACAAAGCTTTTTCTCGCCTAGAGCAAGAATTTGAGCGTCCGCCAAGTGCAGAAGAATTAGCAGAAGCACTCGAGGTTCCTGAAGATAAAATCAAAGAAAGTTTAAATGTGTCTGGTCGTCACGTATCCATGGATGCACCACTCACAACCAACGACGACGGTGGTACACTCATGGATGTCATGGCTAACCACGACTCTCCAAAAACAGACCACTCTTTAATGGCTGAGTCTTTGCAAAAAGAAATCGAAAGATCTTTAAGCACGCTCACCGACAAAGAACGCGAAATCATCCGCCTATTCTTTGGTATCGGCATGAATCATGGTCTCACCCTTGAAGAAATCGGCGCCAAGTTCAACCTCACTCGTGAGCGCGTGCGTCAGATCAAAGAGAAGGCCATCCGCAGGTTGCGACACACCTCTCGAAACAAATTGCTCAAGTCATACTTAGGCTAATAACTTTAAGGCTACCTACATGTGAGGTAGCCTTTTTTATTGCCCTACCCTTTTTATTATCAATCATCAATCAACAACAACATGGAAACCAAAGACGGTTATGAAAAAGAGCTCAATTTACACATTGAGCGAGAAAGAGCAGCTGTTAAATTGCAAAGTAAAGTCGGTGAATTGCTTTATGACAAAGGCATCGAGCTTGTTCTCTTCCGCAATCATTTAACAGACACCACCATTTCTGAAATCCTTAATTTGCACGAATACGCAAAAAAGGTTGTCAATAAACCTATTGACGTTTTTACCACAGCTGCATTGGCTGAAACCCTCATGACACTTGACATCCCTGCATCTAAACTCGATATCGGTTTATTAGCAAGCGAATGGTTAGCTGGTCATACTGAGCAAAGTGGTATGGCGCGTTTTCTTATGGAAAAATTAGGCGGCATGCAAAGTCCGCAAGCTATTGAACCAAGAGACGTTGTACTCTACGGTTTTGGTCGTATCGGGCGCTTGGCTGCTCGTGAATTGATCAAGCAAGCTGGAAAGGGTCAGCAATTGCGTTTGCGTGCCATCGTTACACGCGGTGCATCCGATGCAGACATTATCAAACGCGCTTCCCTTTTGCGCAATGACTCAGTACATGGCGCTTTTAAAGGATCAGTGCTTGAAGACCTAGAAAACAAGAGCCTCATCATCAACGGGCAAATTGTGCACATGATTGATGCTGCCAACCCAGAAGACATCGATTACACCGCATACGGCATCAACAATGCCCTGATCATTGACAACACAGGTGTTTTTACGAACCGCGAAGCACTTTCAAGACACCTTCAAGCCAAAGGAGTTGGCAAAGTATTGTTAACTGCACCAGGTAAAGAAATTCCAAATGTCGTTTACGGTATCAACCAAGGAACGCTCGATGTTGAAAATGAAAATATCTTTTCAGCAGCATCTTGTACAACAAATGCCATCTCTCCTATTTTGAAGGTTGTCAACGATCATTTTGGCGTGGTAAAAGGACACATTGAAACTGTACATGCCTACACCAATGACCAAAACCTTTTGGACAACATGCACAAAAAACCACGTCGTGGCCGTTCGGCAGCCGTAAACATGGTCATTACCTCAACAGGTGCAGGATCAGCGGTGACCAAAGTTATTCCAGAACTCAAAGACAAACTTACTGCTAATGCGGTACGTGTCCCGACGCCGAATGGTTCTTTGGCAATTTTAAGCTTGGAATTGAACAAGACCACCAACCTCGAAGAAATCAATGCTGCCATTAAAGATGCCGCACTTCATGGAGAACTTGTGAATCAAATTTTCTACTCTTTTGATCCTGAACTTGTTTCTTCAGATATCATTGGGAACACTTGTTGTTCTGTTTTTGATTCAAATGCGAGCATTGTCTCCAATGACGGAAAAAATGTAGTTTTGTATGCGTGGTACGACAACGAGTTTGGATACACCAAACAAGTGATTCGTCTGGCTAAGTACATTACGCAAGTTAGAAGAGCGATATACTATTAATGAAAAAAAAGATCACCATTGCAATTGACGGTTTTGCTGCCTGCGGTAAAAGCACCCTTGCTAAAGACCTCGCAAAAGCTTTGGGCTACACCTTTATAGACACCGGCGCGATGTATCGCGCCGTTGCTTTTTATTGCTTGGAGCATCAGCTCATTTCTGAAGATGGTATTTTAAATACCGAACAAATCGACGCTGCATTACCGCTTATTTCAATAGAATTGAGTTCGGATCAAAAAGTATGGTTGAATCAAAAAGATGTCACCCAAGAGATCCGAACCCCAAAAGTTGCTGGCATTGTTTCAAAAATCGCCTCCATTAAAGCGGTCAGAATAAAACTGGTTGAGCAGCAACAAGCCATGGGTAGCCAAGGTGGCATTGTGATGGACGGCCGAGATATTGCTTCTGTGGTATTTCCAAAGGCAGAGCTCAAACTATTTGTTAGGGCTTCAGATGAAGTCAGGACACAACGACGCTTGGCCGAGCTGCAGGCAAAAGGCGAATCCATGAGTGAAGCCGATGTATTGGCCAATTTGAAATCAAGAGACTTACAAGATAGCACGCGCGAGGAAAGTCCATTGATACAAGTACCCGAAGCTATTGTACTCGACACTTCATCGCATACGCGCGAATCTCAGTTAGAATGGGCGTTGGAAATTGCCAATCAGCTGCTCGAAGAAAAAGAATAATTGATATCGAATCTTAAGAATTCGAAATCAAATTTCTTATTGATACCCTATTAAGGCAAATACAGAAAAAGAAGACAACCAGTGGTCGATGTCGTAGTTGCCTTTTCCAATGCTTTCTTGTGCGTAATCCCACATGTCGTTCATGCTTTTTACCCAAATGGCTTTAGTCGTTTCATCGAGGGATCCTGCTGGTAAACTCATGAGCATCCCGTTTAAACACCAAATACGATTGAGGTGGTAACCATCCCAATGTGATTCATAGCCATCGTGCTTATCTGTCTTTTTAATTTGTAAATCTTTGGCAACACTGTTGGCATCAAGTAAGCCAGGCGCAAAGTTTTTGAGCCATTTTACGTATGCTTCAGGCTCATATACTTTACGCATAAGGTCTGTGACCAACAAAGATGCTGACATGAAATCATACTCGAAAGGCTCAGCGCGCAAAGGTGCTTTGGTCATGCTTCCAAAGTACTTCTTGCTGGCTTTTAACACG
>JAURHO010000082.1 GCA_030833265.1 Crocinitomicaceae bacterium
CGCATGACCTCCTCTTCGTGTTCCACAACAATTACGGTGTTACCTTGATCGCGCAAAGCTTGTAGCACACTAATTAGTTTGGCGGTATCTCTAGGGTGTAAGCCAATGGAGGGTTCGTCTAAAATGTATAACGACCCGACCAAACTGGAGCCAATTGAAGTTGCCAATTGGATGCGCTGTGCTTCTCCGCCAGAAAGTGTGTTTGAGGTACGATTTAAGGTGAGGTATCCGAGCCCAACGCGTTTGAGGTAATCGAGCCTCGATTGAATTTCGGGAAGGATGTGCTTGGTAAGTTGTTTGTCGTATTCAGATAAATTCAGGTTTTGGAAAAAATCGTGCGCGTCATCCAAAGACATTAAAACGATATCCTGAATGCTCTTGCCTTCGATTTTAACAAAAGAGGCGTCTTTCCTGAGGCGTGTTCCTTGGCAATCTGGGCAAATTGTTTTGCCTCGGTAGCGAGATAATAAAACTCTATATTGAATTTTATAAGTCTGACTTTCAATGAATTTAAAGAATTTATTTAAACCAATGAAATAACTATTTCCCTCCCAAAGAAGTTGGTATTGTGCTGGGTTTAATTCTTGAATTGGTCGATGGATCGGAAAGTCAAACTTTTGGGCGTTATACAACAACTTGTCGAGGTATTCTTGCATGTTTTCTCCTTTCCAAGGAGCAATGGCGCCTTCGTAAACGCTTTTCTTGCGATCCGGAAACACCAGTTCTTCATCGATGCCGAGTGTCATGCCGTAGCCTTCGCAGCGCTGGCAGGCGCCAAAAGGGTTGTTAAATGCAAAGAAATGGACATTGGGCTCTTGAAAGCTCTGGCCATCGAGTTCAAAACGCTTGCTGAAATG
The DNA here is from genome assembly GCA_030833265.1 of Crocinitomicaceae bacterium. Lineage (GTDB taxonomy): Bacteria > Bacteroidota > Bacteroidia > Flavobacteriales_D > Crocinitomicaceae > UBA952. Next base: position 858 of record JAURHO010000082.1, read on the forward strand.
CTGATAAGCTTTGGTTTTGCCATTGAACAAAGTGCAAAGATCCTTGCCTTCTTGAAAAGCGAGCTCGATGGCTTCGGTGAGGCGGCTTTGTTGGGCGTCGTCGCGCTCGGTATTGGTAAGGCGATCGATGGAGAGGTAATAGGTTTCGGCGTTTACTTGGTCGAGGTTTAAATCGTCAATCAAATGAAACTCGTCATTAAAAAATAATCTAGTAAAACCTTGTTTGTTAAGAAGTTGTATTTTCTTATTTAATTCTTCAATTGAATTAAATTGAAGTTGATAAAGGATGGCAAAAGGTTCGTCTTTCCAGTTTTGGTCCAAAAACGCTAGCACGTCTTTGGTTTGTTGTTTCTTCACTTCTTGACCAGAAACAGGTGAGTACGTTTTACCGATTCTGGCAAATAAAAGTTTGAGGTAGTCGTAAATTTCAGTGCTGGTGCCTATTGTTGATCTTGGATTGCTGGAGCTTACCTTTTGTTGGATGGCAATGGCCGGGGCTAAACCCTTGATGTCGTCAACGGCAGGTTTGTCAAGTTTGCCCAAAAACTGACGCGCATAGGCAGACATGCTTTCGATGAAACGACGCTGTCCTTCCGCATAAATGGTATCAAAAGCGAGGCTTGATTTACCTGAACCGGATACACCTGTGATGACTGTCAGTTTGCCGTGCGGGATTTCTACATCGAGACTTTTGAGGTTGTGCACGCGTGCGCCTTTAACTGCGATGAATTTTTCCATATGCAAAAGTAAAATTTCTTTACTTTTAGTCCTTTAAAAATAAGCGAATGTCCCAAAACTCTTTATTCAGAAAGAAAACAGTTGAGTCAATAATGGCGCAAGTGACCGCTAATGCAGCTCAAGCGGAGTCTAATACGCTCCATAAGCATCTCAAAATGCGCGATTTAGTGGCCTTTGGTATTGCGGCCATCATAGGTGCAGGTATCTTTTCTACAATTGGGCAGGCTTCGGCGCAAGGTGGGCCGGCTGTTATTTTTCTGTTTCTTTTTACAGCGCTTGCCAGTGGTTTTGCTGCCTTTGCTTATGCTGAGTTTGCTTCCATGGTTCCGGTAGCGGGTTCTGCTTATACTTATTCTTATGTAGCCTTCGGTGAGCTCATTGCCTGGATCATTGGTTGGGCACTCATTATGGAATACGCCATTGGTAATATCACGGTTGCAATCTCTTGGAGTGATTATTTAACTACGATGCTTGAACAAATTCATATTGAGTCACTTAATATTAAAGGAATTCACCTGCCTGCTTGGATGCAAATGGATTACCTGAGTGCTGCCAAAGGATTTCAAGAAGTAAAAACACAACTTGCTCAGGGCCTCAAATTACAAGATCTCGGTTTGAATTTACAAGGGGCTTATGAGGCCTGGACGAGTGCCCCAAGAATCGGTGCTTTCCATTTGGTACTCGACATTCCTGCCTTGTTTATTATTGTTCTAATCACGTGGTTGGTTTATCGGGGTATCAAGGAAAGTAGAAATGCCTCAAATGCCATGGTGATCATAAAGTTGGCTGTTATTTTACTTGTGATTGCGGTGGGTGTTTTTTATATCGACATGAAAAATTGGTCGCCTTTTGCTCCTGAGGGCGTGAGTGGTGTTTTGAAAGGTGTTTCAGCAGTATTCTTTGCCTACATTGGTTTTGATGCCATTTCAACCACCGCTGAAGAATGCGAGAATCCACAGCGCGATTTACCCCGCGGTATGATGTGGGCTATCATCATTTGCACCATTTTGTACATCATCATTGCTTTGGTCCTGACTGGTATTGTACCTTATGATCAGCTAGCTGTTGGCGAACCTTTAGCATTTGTGTTTGAGCAAATTAACATGCCGAAAATGACCTTCATTATATCTATTTCTGCCGTGATTGCCATGGCGAGCGTCTTGCTTGTATTTCAGATGGGTCAGCCCAGAATCTGGATGAGTATGAGTCGTGATGGACTTTTGCCATCTGTTTTTCAACGCATACACCCGAAATATAAAACACCGTCTTTTGCAACAATTGTTGTGGGTTTTGTAGTCGCCATCCCTGCCTTGTTCATGAACCTCACCATGGTAACCGATCTTTGCTCTATCGGCACTTTGTTTGCCTTTGTTTTGGTTTGCGGTGGCGTCTTGGTGCTTCAAAATAAGCCAGATGTGCCACGCGGCTCCTTCAAAACGCCTTATGTGAATGCAGGAATTGTTCTGCCAGCTGCTTTTGGTTTGGGTCTTATTTATTCCCTGACCCTAGGTTTTCAAGGCAATCCGGTATTCAATGCGATTTATAATTTCCTTGCTTTTGAGAGTTGGTCAGATTTTGGTCAGAAAATCCCAGCACTTATTTTTTGGACCTTCACGCTGTTTTTAACGATCATTAGTATCCCAAAGAAATTGTCTTTGATACCGGCTTTAGGTTTGCTTTCTTGTTTGTACATGATGAGTGAAATCCCGCTTCAGAACTGGATTTACTTTGGCATTTGGCTAGTGATTGGTCTGGTTATTTACTTCGGGTACAGCCGTAAAAATTCCAAATTGAATCAGGCGGGCTAGGAACTCAGAAACCGAGACTTTGCTCGATGCCTAAAATCAAAGAATGAATGACTTTGATATGGATTTCTTGAGCGCGGTCAGCAAATTCACTGTGGGGTGCCCTGATTTCAAGATCAGCTAATTGCGCCAAAGCACCGCCGTCTTTACCTGTCAAAACAATGGCATGCATTCCTTTGGCTTTGGCGGCTTCTACCGCTAAAATCACATTTTTTGAATTTCCAGAAGTAGAAATACCGAGCAACACATCGCCTTTTTGCCCCATAGCTTCAATGTATCTTGAAAAAACGTAATCATAACCGTAATCATTGGCAACACAAGAAAGATGCGACGGATCAGAAATAGAAAGTGCTGCTAAGGCCGGTCTGTTAGCCCTGAATCGGCCACTGAGTTCTTCGGCAAAGTGCATGGCGTCACACATAGAGCCACCATTTCCACAGCTTAAAATTTTATTTCCATTTTGCAGTGATGTGCTCATGATGCCAATAGCTTGCTCAATTTTAGACATATTTTCAGGCGTTTGAAACGCTTGAAGCACTTCTTGCGCTTCTTGAAATTGTTTCCAAATGAGTTGCTGATCCATGGCTTTTTTTTTCAAAAGTAAGCAATATGCACACATGGGCGCATGGTTTATTTTATCTTTGGTTCATGAATACTGCAAATTATTATGCACACAAAGTCATCTGGATAACAGGTGCTTCTTCAGGCATTGGTGCCGAATTAGCAAAGCAATTAGCAAGAAAAGGCGCCAAGCTCATTTTGTCAGCCCGCGATCAAATGAAGTTGGAGGCCTTAGCTGAAACGCTTGAAAATCATTCAAGTCATTTGGTTTTACCACTCGATTTAGGTAAAAATGGTAATGAGCTCGCTTATGTTGAGCAGATCATGGCTAAATATGGCCGCCTAGATATCCTTATTAATAATGGTGGTGTTTCGCAGCGCGCTTCTGCTTTGGAAACTTCCATGGAGGTCAATAGGCAACTGATGGAGGTGAATTTCTTCGGAAATATTGCGCTCGCAAAAGCAGTCTTGCCGATTTTTAGACAACAAGGCAGCGGACAATTTTTAGTAGTGAGTAGTATTGCGGGTAAATTTGGCTTTCATTTGAGGTCAATTTATAGCGCTTCAAAAGCTGCGCTGGTTGGCTATTACGAAAGTCTTGCTATGGAAGAAGAACGCCATGGAATTAAAGTCACGCTTGCCTTTCCTGGTAAAATCAATACACCCATTTCAAAAAGCGCACTAACTGCTGAAGGAACAGCGCATGGTCAGATGGATAGTAATCAAGCAGGCGGAATGCCAGTAGACGAATGTGTTGCACAGCTGTTAAGGGCTTTGGAGCAGCACAAACGAGAAGTGCTCATCGGGAGAAAAGAACTGCTTGCTGTTTATCTGAAGCGTTTTGTGCCTGCGCTATTTTGGAAAATCATTCCGAGACAAAGCGCAACATAAGCATTGACAAGTCTCAGATTTAGATAAAATGAAGACATAAAAAAAGGGCCATCTCTGAGAGACGGCCCTTTTTTATTTGAGTTGAACTCAATTAGTTAACGCTTTTAGAAAGGTCTGCACCAGCCTTGAAACGAACTGTGTTTTTAGCAGCAATTTTGATTACAGCACCAGTTTTAGGGTTGCGACCATTGCGTGCGTTTCTTTTAGAAATACCAAAAGAACCAAAACCTACTAAAGAGATAGAATCTCCTTTAGCCAAAGCACCAGTTGTAGCGCTTACGAATCCGTCTAATGCACGTTTTGCATCAGCTTTTGACAATCCTGCAGACGCTGCGATTGCGTCGATTAATTCAGCCTTGTTCATAATAAGTTAGTTTTAATTAGTTAGAAATTAATTATCGAAACAAATATATCCGAATATCAATGCCGGTAAAGGTTTCAGGTCAAAAAAAGTGCAAAAATGTTGAAAAAATGGCCATTTTGTTGATAAAGCCAGCCAAAATGCCCGTCTGCACTGAGGTTTTCGAACTTTTTTAGCTGAATTTTGTCCTTTGCATATGAAGGTAGGAATAATCGGATCCGGAATCGGGGCGCTTGCAAGTGCCATTGAACTCAAACGTTTGGGCTTGGAGGTGCATGTTTTTGAAGCCAACGCACAAATTGGTGGTAAAATCATTGAGCAGCACTTAGGTAATTACCGCTTTGATATGGGGCCTTCTGTTTTTACCGAACCAGCCTTACTAACGGCGCTCTTACAGCAACTAGATCCGCAGGCTGAATTTCCTTATCACCAACTCCAAGAATCTTGTCGTTACTTTTATAATGACGGCCAACAGGTCGTTTTACCTGTGCACAAAGAGGCGGTAGCCAAAACAATTGCCACAGCGTTTGGCGAGTCGCAAGCAAACACCCTTCAATTTCTCGACCGCATGGAGGCTAATTATAAAGCCATCTATCCGGTGTTTATTCAGATTTCTTTACATCGCTTTAGGCATCTATTTGCCAAACCTTTAATTAAAGCACTAGGGCGCCTGTTTAAATATGGTTTGCACCTCACGATGCACCAACAAAACAAAAAGCATTTTCGCAACCCGAAAACCATCCAAATTTTTGATCGTTTGGCAACTTATAATGGCAGTTCTCCTTATTTGGCACCAGCAATGCTCAATATTATTGCACAGCTAGAACTTAACGAAGGTCCAGCAATGCCCGTTGGTGGAATGGTACAGATTACCAAGCGCCCTTTTGAACTGGCTAAACAACAGGGGGTTCAATTTCATACCAATGAACGCGTACTTGAAATCTTACTTGACCAAAGAAAAGTGAGAGGGCTCAGAACAGAAAAGGCAAACTTTGATTTTGATGTAGTGGTTTCCAACATGGACATTCACTACACCTATGAAAAGTTGTTACCTGCAGTTAAGCCACCACATTTATTACTAAAGCAAGAAAAGTCAAGTTCTGCTGTGGTCTTTTATTGGGGAATGGGGCAGTCCTTTGCTCAATTAGGTGTCCATAACATCTTGTTTGCCGAAAATTATGAGGCAGAGTTCAAAGCCATCTTTGAATCAAAAACTTTGCATCCGGACCCAACGGTTTACATCCATATTTCTTCAAAGGTAGAAAAGACCGATGCGCCTGAGGGCAAAGAGAATTGGTTTGTGATGGTGAATGCTCCAATTAACGTTGGCCAAGATTGGGACAACGAAATTCAGTTACTACGCAAACGCATATTAGAAAAGTTGTCAAAAGCATTGCAAATGGATATCGAACCTTTCATAGAAGAGGAGCGCATCAACGAACCGCGTTTGATTGACGCGCGCTACAGTGGTAAGCAAGGTTCTATTTATGGGAACGCTTCTAATAATGCCTTCTCGGCTTTTCTGCGTCACCCCAACTTTTCAAAACAAATCAAGGGTTTGTATTTTGCGGGGGTAACCGTGCATCCGGGTGGAGGCATTCCTTTAGCCATCAATAGCGCCAAGATTGTAGCGCGTTGCGTCCTAGAAGATTATCCTAGTCTTCGAAATAAAGCTTGAAACACTGTACTTGCTCTAGCTTTGCATTTTCCTTAGCAAATGATCCGCTAATTGAAAAGAAACTCATGTAAACAGGATTTTTCTTTAAATCTTTTAGGGCCAAATTTTGCTTGTTTTCAGAAAAATAAAATTGCCGAATGGTTTTT
>JAURHO010000083.1 GCA_030833265.1 Crocinitomicaceae bacterium
TGATTTAATGATAGGTGGTCAAACGTTCATTTCAGCGCTTCAAATAGCAACACAACCTAAAGAAATTCTCCAGAAACTAATTTCAAAAAAAATCACTGCAATCGCATGGGATTATGTGCGTGATGAAGAAGGTGTTTTTTCAATTGTAAGAACTTTAGGGGAAATTGCCGGAACAACAAGTATTTTAGTTGCAGGCGAATTATTGTCCTCTTTTTCATCCGGAAAAGGTATAATGTTAGGTGGAATCGCAGGTGTTCAACCCACCGAAATTGTCGTTATTGGCGCTGGTACAGTCGGAGAATTTGCGACACGATCCGCCTTAGGCTTGGGTGCGTCTGTCAAAGTATTTGACAACTCTTTATCAAGACTCAGACGCCTCCAAAATGACCTCGGCGTTCGGGTTCACACCAGTATATTACAACCAAAAGTTTTGGCCAAAGCAATCCGCAGAGCCGATGTCGTAATTGGTGCCTTGCGTTCCAATATTGGCCGGACACCCTGTGTTGTAAGTGAGGAAATGATTGCCCAAATGAAACCCGGATCAGTCGTTCTGGATATCAGCATTGATCAAGGTGGTTGTTTTGAAACATCTCGAATCACCAATCATAGTGAACCTACCTTTGAAAAACATGGGGTCACACACTATTGTGTCCCAAATATTGCATCAAGAGTTTCAAGAACCGCCTCATTTGCGCTTTCCAACACATTATCGCCTTTACTTCTTGAAATGGGCGACCGCGGCGGTGTAGCCGACTTAATTCGTACACATGCTGGTTTCAGGAATGGTGTTTACATGTTTAGAGGCATCCTCACCAATGAGGTTCTAGGAAAAGTTTTTGATCTTCAATACAAGGATATCAACCTGATTTTGCCTGGTATTTGATGCAAGAACTCACGCCACTTGCCCTTCCCCCTGCGCCATTAAAGCTCAAGCGCCAAGACAACAAAGTCATGGTGCAGTGCTTAATCAGAAGAAAATATCTCGTACTGACCCCTGAAGAATGGGTGCGCCAACACCTGATTTCTTTTTTAAACCTCAGCCAAGGATTTGCGCTTGAAAAAATCAGTGTAGAGAAGCAAATTCGATACGATGGTTTTACGAAAAGATGGGATATCGTGGTTTTTGATGCAGCCTTCAGTCCTTTTTTACTCATCGAGTGCAAAGCACCTTCCGTGCCTATTTCGAGCTCAGTAATGGAACAGATTTCTGTTTATCAAAGAAAAGTACAGGCACCTTACTTAGCTTTAAGCAATGGCCTTAGCCACCAAGTTTTTGCTCTTGATGCCCAAGCTGCTAATTTACAAACACTCGAAGCGTTTCCGAGTGCAAATTAGTTCTGAAAGAAATTGAGTGCGCCTGATTTCATTTGACTGTAGGCCCTAGAAAGATAAGCCAACTGAATTCTAAATAAATCAAAAGCAGCTTCTGTTTCTGGGCTAATTTCTTGCTGCTTCATTTTGAGTTGCAGCTTCATGAACATGGCGTGTAACAGTGCCTCAACATCTTGACGCTGAGACATATTAGAACGCTTTTTAAATTCAATTAAATCGGGTTGTGCTTGTTCGCAAAGCGTCTTGTATTTTTCGTCATTGACGATCGTAAGGAGTGTATTGTGTAAGTAAACCAATTCCATCAATACTTCTTCTACCTCTTCGATGTGCCCTTCTTTTTGCAAACCGCGTCTTTGGAATTCGTCCATGAGGTTTTCATACCATTGAACGTGATTCGCTAAATCTTCTGGACTTTTTGAGCCCGGGATCAATAATTGGTTCTTTATGAGCGCGAGGTCCAGATCGAAACTACGAACCATGGCTTCGATTTGATAGATGTAAAGCAAATATTCGGCAATATTGCTTTCTTTGAGTGCTGAATTAGGCCGCATTATTCTAGATCCTTTTCTATTTCTTTTTGGTTCTCGTTGAGGAAGCTAATGAAAGCCTTTGTTACATCCATGTTTTTGTTGATGTAATTGATTTGCCCTCCCTGCCCTTGAATGAGCAAGAGGTCAATATGGTGCATTTCACAGTATTTCTTGCCCCAAGTCTCCACTTTTTTATTGATTTCCTCAAGTGACTTCAAGGTTGCTTTTTCAATTTTTTCGCCTTCGACTTGTTGGTAGCGCATTAAATCAGCCTGCATCTGTTGGGCTTTTTGTTGGACCATTGCCAACTCATTTTGCGATAACAAACCTGCGCGGGCTTCTTGTTCTTTTTTAATGACGAAATCCTCGTAGACTTTATTTCTTTTTGTCAGTTCTGCTTCAAAAAGTCGTTGTTTTTTTTCGGCGCGGGCCTCTTCTTTTTTAAAGTAGTCAAAGTACTTTTTAACGCTATCATTTGCATAGTAAGCGATTTTTAGCCCCTCAAGGTCTTTTGCTTCCACTTTAGGAATTGACTTTGTGCTTGGTTTTTTATCAGAATTACAAGCTCCGAACAGACCGATTGCTAGACTAAATAGGATGATTTTTTTCATAGTAATTGTTGTTGAATTTGTATCCAGCGTGTTCTCATGTTTAGAAAGTCTTGAAGACAAGCTGAATAAAAAGCCGGTGTGAGCGCCGCTTCGAGCAAATTGGTATCTGAAATATTTTCAGCTGGAACCTTAAAAGATTGCTCATAATCATCGAGCGTAATGCTTAAAATGTACTTGTTGTTATATTGGTGAAGTTGCACCAAAAAATGCTCGTGCGGTATTTGTTTAATTAGGCGCATGCTACAAATATAAGGTGTTTGCTGCTTTGCTGTGCCGAAGAATTACGGTGCAATTGCAATATTTTTTTTCAAAAAGCATTGTATTTTTCATTTTTATTCTAATTTCGGAGCAAGAACTTGAAGTATTTACCTAATTCTGCGTCGTTTAATTTCTTCTATGACTAGTATTTTTGTTGCCAAACTAGACTTTGGCGTTACAAATCAAGAGCTCCGACAACTATTCGAAGCTTACGGAACTGTTCTCAAAGCCACTATTGCTACTGATCGCGAAACAGGTAAGCCTCGCGGCTTTGCCTTCGTTGAAATGGCCGATAAACAAGAAGCCCTTGCTGCTATCGATGCACTCGATGGTTACGTGATCAATGGCAGAGCATTGGCTGTTAAAGAAGCTGAACAACGCAGCAATGATCGTCCGGCACCACGTCCTTCCACCACGGCGGGCGCAAGTGAAGCGCCAGCGCGTTCAGAGCATTTCAGAGTGCCAACTGAGCCAAGCACCGATCTCGGAACAACTGGTTTTGTCTCTCCTAAACTTGAACCGCGCAAAAAAAGCAAAGACAAGGATAGAAAACCTGGCGACGATGATAATCGCAACAAGAAGCCTAAAATGGATGCCTACAAAAAGAGTGGCAAAAGTTCGCGTTTCTTTGACGATGACGACGACGATTTTGACGACGAGCTCTTCAATTATAAGAAGTCTGATGAAGAGGATGACTTTTTCGACGAAGACGAAGACGACGAAATCTAGTCTAAGTTAGGCGCTTGTTTCGGGGATTACTTTTAACTTTGTGCCCCATGAATTTTTCTTCCGCCCCTCAGCTCAAACATCCTGTATTCAAAGTACTGGCGCAATACGCTGCTCAGGAGGGCATTGAAGTTTATGTCATTGGCGGTTGGGTGAGAGACCTTCTTCTTGAAATACCAAGTAAAGACATCGATATTTTAGTGCTCGGCGATGGCCCCGCACTAGCAAACGCAGTAGCTCAAATTTTAAAAGTCAAAAAGGTCAGTGTTTTCAAAAATTATGGCACTGCTCATTTTCGTTACAAAGACCTCGATGTAGAATTTGTAGGCGCGCGCAAAGAATCATACCAAGCCAATTCGCGCAAACCATTTACAGAAAGTGGCACACTACAAGACGATCAAAATCGCCGTGATTTCACCATTAATTCAATGGCCATCAGTCTGAATGCAGCTAATTATGGTGCACTCATTGACCCATTTAATGGACTTTCAGACCTCGAAAAAGGCATCATTCGAACTCCCCTTGACCCCGTTGTGACCTACAACGACGATCCACTGCGCATGCTAAGGGCAATTCGTTTTGCCACGAGACTTGACTTCAAAATCGAGCGCTCAAGCCTCGAGGCCATGAGTCAATTAGCACCAAGACTCAGCATCATTTCTCAAGAACGCATCACCGATGAGCTCAACAAAATGATTTTAACTGAAAAACCATCAAGAGCTTTTAAATTGTTACACGTCACAGGCTTGCTCGAACAGTTTTTTCCAGAAATGATTGCCCTCCAAGGTATAGAAACCCGTGATGGGAAGGCACACAAAGACAACTTCTTGCACACCTTAGAAGTGCTCGACAACATTGCTTTAAATACCGATCAACTTTGGTTGCGCTGGGCAGCAATTTTACACGATATTGCCAAGCCACCTACCAAGCGCTTTGATAAAATTGTGGGCTGGACCTTCCATGGCCACGAAGAATTAGGAGCCAAAATGGTGCCGCGCATTTTTACGCGTTTGCGGCTTCCACTTGATTACCAAATGAAGTATGTACAAAAGTTGGTGCGCCTACATTTACGACCAATAGCTTTGGTAAAAGGTTCCGTCACAGACGCTGCGGTGAGGCGCTTGCTCCACGAAGCAGGCGATGACATCGAGGACCTCATGACCCTATGCAACGCCGATATCACGAGTAAAAATGAGTTCAAAGTGAAGCGCTACAAGCAAAACTTTGAATTGGTTGCCGAGAAATTAAAACTGGTAGAAGAAAAAGACCGTGTCCGGAATTTTCAACCACCCGTATCTGGTCAACTCATTATGGACACCTTCAACATTGGACCCTGCGCTGCCATCGGCACCATTAAAATGCACATCAAAGATTCCATTTTGGAGGGGACCATCCCGAACGAACCCAAAGAAGCCATTGAAGAGATGCTCCGAATTGGCGCTACCATGGGTTTAATTGTCCATCGTCAGCCAGTGCTTTCTGAATAATACTTACCTTTATCTTAAATCAGAACGAGATGCCAGGATTAAAATTTCGAGTCCTACTCGATAGCGATAAAAACGAAGAAGTTTTCAGAGACATCGTCATCGCCAACGATGCTAACTTTGAGACCTTTTATCAAGCCATAATGGATGCCTTTAGCTTCAAAGGTGATCAAATGGCCAGCTTCTATGTTTCCAATGATTCCTGGGACAAGGGCCACGAACTTTCTCTACTAGATCTCTCCTATGACGACGACGCCATAGATGAACCGGCAAGTGTCATGAAAAATGCGGTCATTCAAGACTTTTTACAAGAGCCTGACCAACGATTTATTTTAGTATACGACTTCTTGCGCATGTGGATTTTCTTAATTGAGCTCATCGCCTATGAAAAAGAAAATCCGGCAGCTCCAATTATGGCCTTAGCCATCGGGACCGCACCCTCCGAGCAATCCCGTGCCCTCCTCGATGAAAACCTTTTCGGAGAAGAAGTTTTAGGCAATCCGTCAGCCGATGAAGAGGAAGACGAGTTTGGTTTCCAAGACTTCGATGACGACTACGCCGACGACGACCTCAATGACTACAGCGAATATGAATACTAAAAATACCAAACCAACTGGGGACCCAATTGGCCAAGCCATCCTTGATTACTCAAAGACCAAAAAACCTTTTGACATCATTGTATCTTCAGACCTCTGTGATGACGATATCATTCCGATTGAAGTCTTGTTCCGTTCTGAAAAAGACATGCCCGAACTCGAATTGGAAGCATTGAGTCTTTGTAAAGGCAAAGTACTCGACATTGGCGCTGGTGCTGGTGTGCATAGTTTAGTGCTACAAGATTACGGTCTTGACGTCACCCCAATCGACCTCTCTGCAGGTGCGGTTACCTACATGAAAACTTTAGGGCTTAACGCCAAACAACAGGACTTCTACGCTTTAAAGCCCTCTCAAAAATACAACACCATTCTTTCTTTAATGAATGGCTTTGGTCTTGCTCAAAAATTATCCAAGCTCCCTGCTTTTTTAAAGCATGCTTATGATTTACTAGAACCAGGAGGTTGCCTCATCGCTGATTCTACCGATGTCAAATACCTTTATGAGGATGAAGACGGTTCTGTTTGGCTAGACCTCAATGCCGAATACTATGGCAACTTCAAATTTCAGATGCACTATCAAAAAATAAGCGGCCCCGAATTTGAATGGCTCTATATTGACTACGACACTTTGCATCAACACGCCACTGAGATGGGTTTCAAATGCCGTCGTGCGTGCACCTATGAAGATCATTACTTAGCTGTTTTGCAAAAACCATGATGCGTATCTTTCTCATTACCAGCCTAAGCTGTCTTTTAGTTGCTTGCGGTTATTCCGACCAAGAAACCCAAACATTTGACCAACAAATCAAGCAATACATCCACAAAAAGAAACTGAACCTCAAGCCAACGGGCAGCGGTTTATACCTCAGTATTGACAGCCTTGGTACCGGAAGAAAAGTTCAATTTCAAGATAGCATTTGGGTACAATACCAATTGTTTTTGCTTTCTGGTGAACGCATCGAAAAGCAAGATAAAGCAGTGGGCTTACCATTAGCTGGTCTCATCAAGGCTTGGCAAGAAGCCTTGTTCCAACTTCCGGTCGGAAGTAAATTGCGCTGCATAGCGCCGCCTCAATTAGCCTATGGTCAGGCAGGTACCGACAAAATTTCAAAAGATAAAATACTGTATTTTGAAATGACTATCGTTGATGCCAAATAAATGCTTAATTTTGACTCGCAAAAAATAACATCTTATGAGTGTATTGGTAAATAAAAATTCAAGAGTAATTGTTCAAGGTTTCACAGGTAGTGAAGGAACTTTCCATGCTAGCCAAATGATTGAATTTGGAACAAACGTGGTTGGTGGTGTTACGCCAGGTAAAGGGGGCAGCACGCACCTCGATCGTCCGGTTTTCAATACTGTAGCTGACGCCGTTCAACAAACTCAGGCCGATACCTCTATTATTTTTGTACCACCAGCCTTTGCTGCTGACGCGATCATGGAAGCTGCTGAAGCAGGTATTAAAGTAATCGTTTGTATTA
>JAURHO010000084.1 GCA_030833265.1 Crocinitomicaceae bacterium
AAGTGCAAAGTAACCTGCTGACATCATTAAACCTCCGATGATAATCGAGCGGCGATAGCCCAGAATTCGGTCAGCGAGTAAGCCACCGATAAAAGGGGTGAGGTACACCAAACCTAAGTAAGTTCCGTAGATATCGGATTTCTTTTCAGCATCAAAGCCCATTCCGCCGTTATTCCAGCCATCAATCATGTAGAGTGAGAAAATTCCGAGCATTAAATAATACCCAAAACGCTCCCACATTTCGGTCCCGAACAAATACCAAAGTCCTGTTGGGTGACCATTCTTCTTTGTATTTTCCATATTGCAATTTTAGTTTACCTGCCGAATATAGTAATTTTGCCCCGAAAAATGAGAAAATGACAAACTGGTTAGAACGAACTGAGTTGCTCTTAAGTGAGCAGAGTATGTCGCAACTAAAATCCGCACATGTGCTGATCGTCGGTTTGGGCGGCATTGGTTCTTATGCTGCTGAATTTATCGCGCGAGCTGGTGTTGGTAAAATGACCATTATTGATGGCGATGTTTTTGATCCCTCCAACAAAAATCGGCAGTTGACCGCTTTGGACTCCACTATTAATCAGAACAAGGCGAAGGTTTTGGCTGCTCGCATCAAGGACATCAATCCTGATTGTGAGTTGGTTGTCATGGAAGAATTTGTCTTGCCTGAGCGTGTTTGGGAAATTTTAAAAACAGACGAGCCCGATTACGTCATGGATTGCATTGATTCAGTAACCCCAAAACTAGAATGGATTTTAGCGTGCAAGCGTTTGAAGATTAAAATCATTTCTCATATGGGGGCAGGTGGTAAAACGGATCCGACTCAAGTGAGGGTTTCAAATATGGAGCAACTTTCGGGTTGTAAACTGGGTGCGCATATTAAAAAACGAATGAAGCGCAAAAATGCTTCTTACAGGGGTGTTAAAGTAGTTTTTTCAACAGAGGTACAGCAACCCCATTCCTTAAAAATGACCGATGGCACACGCTACAAGAAGAGTTTTTACGGAACGGTTAGTTATATGCCAGCCCTTTTTGGCTTAATGGGAGCAGCAGAGGTATTAAGGTATTTGAGCAAGGTAAAAGCATAAAAATTAGTTGGTTTAGCAGGTTTTTAGTAAATTGTAGTGCTAAAACCTTTAAAACTATGAAACAAACTTTCCTGATCCTTGCCGGATTGCTATTAACTGCGCCTATTGCAACCGCGCAATTATTTTCTGACAATTTTGATAATTATGCAGCTGGTTCTTATTTAGGGCCACAATCTACCGCTTGGTCAACTTGGTCAGGTACTGAAGGCGGAACCTCAGACGTTACCATTACCAACAACAACGCAGCAAGCGCACCTAATTCCATTTATTTTTCCTCAACTGCTGCTGGTGGCGGGCCTCAAGACGTCGTTTTGAATTTTGGTCAGTTATATAACACTGGAATTTTCACACTTAGTGCTGATTTTTATGTCAATGCAGGAAAAGGTGCCTATTACAACATTCAAGGTTCTCAGACTATTGGTTCTATTTGGGCCTTGAACGTGAATTTAGATGCGGGTTCTTTGGTAATTGATGATGGAATCAATTCAAATTTGTGCACAGGCAACTATCCAGAAGCAACTTGGTTTAATTTAAAAATTGAAGCCAACTTGACGCTGCATGTTTGGAAGGCCTATATTAATAATCAATTAGTAGGTACTTGGGTAAATGGTGTGAACGCTGTTGCATCAATTGATATTTATCCTTTGCAAAATGACCAATATTATGTAGACAATGTAATTTTTGATCATCAAACCTATACGCTTCCTAATTTAAATGCAATGGTTGCTTCTCTTGATATGGGAGGCTTTATTGCGGGTCAAACTACTAACCCTACTGTTTCAATTTTAAATGCGGGCCAAACAGCCCTGACATCTTTCAATGTGAACGTGAATTACAACGGACAAAATTATTCCCAAAATATTACAGGTGTTAATGTGGCCAGTATAGGTAATTATAGCGTAACTATTCCAACTTTAACTTTAGCGGCTGGTGCAATGAATGCAGTGGTTACTATTTCTAATATCAACGGCGGTAATGACGACAACGCAGCTGACAACACCCTCACTCAAGAAGTGAATCCGGTTGTTCCGGCAGCTGGAAAAATAGTGGTCGGAGAAGAAGCAACTGGTACTTGGTGTCAGTGGTGTCCGAGAGGAGCAGTGTTCATGGATAAATTCCAAGCCGATTACGCTGGTTATTGGGCTGGTATCGCCGTACATAACGCAGATCCAATGACTGTAACTGATTACGACGCTGGTATTGGTGGCCTAATTGGTGGCTATCCGAGTGCTTTAGTAGATCGTCTGGGTGATGTAGATCCTTCTCAAATGGGTACTGACTTCTTTACGCGTTTGCAAACAGCTCCAATGGGTGTTATTACAAATGGCGCCACTTGGGATCCTGCAACTCGTGAGCTCAATATTTCAGTTACAACGAACATGACACAGGCCACCACGGGTGCCTACACTGTTGCCTGCGTACTCACTGAAGATGGCGTTACCGGATCAGGGGCAGGCTACAACCAAGCCAATGCTTATGCCGGTGGAAACAATGGTGTTATGGGTGGTTTTGAAGCTTTACCAAGCCCTGTGCCTGCTGCCCAAATGGTTTATGACCACGTGGCCAGAGCGATTGCTCCTAGTTTTACAGGGCAAACAGGAGTTATCCCAACTTCTACTTCAGTTGGCAGTACTTATACAGCAAACTTTTCATTTACCTTGCCAAGCACTTGGGACGAAACCCAAATGCATATTGTAGGGATGCTCATCGATCCTCAAGGGAAAATAGACAACGCAGGTTACACAAACATAGATAGTGCAGTGATAAATGGCTATGTAGCAGGTGTTGAAGAAATTTCAGGAGTGCTTCTGGAGCAAATGTTGGTTGTGGCACCAAATCCGGCTACAGATTTCACCAACATTACCATGCATATTCCAAGCAAAGCACAAGTGAGCTTAAAGGTGCTCGACGCAAAAGGAAGTATTTTGCAAGGTCGTCAGTATGGCAGCCTTCAAGGTGATTTTGAGGTCGGTATCAACACTTCTAATTTTGCAGCTGGGCTTTACCTAGTAGAATTAGAAATGAACGGACAACGCATTCAAAAGAAATTGATTATTCGTTGATCAGTTTGAAAACGTGATCAATGATCACCTCAAAAAAAGAGCCGCTGAAAGCGGCTCTTTTTTTTGAATAGGATTTTGGAAACTACTTCGAAATGACTTTGACTTTTTCTTTGACGATCGCCGCTTTCTGGCGAACCTCTTGCATATTGGCACCAGTTATGGTAATGTGCCCCATTTTACGGAAGGGTTTTGTAGTCGCTTTCGCATAGAGGTGCGGGTGCACACCAGGTAATGCTAAGATTTCTTCTAGTCCTTCATAATAAACAGGACCTTCATGACCTTTCTCGCCAATCAAATTGAGCATGGCACCTGCTTGGGTAAGCGCTGTTGAGCCAAGTGGCAGGTTCAAGATTGCGCGCAAGTGTTGTTCAAATTGCGAGCTTTGGCAAACTTCTATAGTATGATGCCCACTATTGTGAGGTCTTGGGGCAATTTCATTGACCAAAAGCGTGTTGTCTTTGGTTAAAAAAAACTCAACAGCTAAAAGACCAATCATGTCGAGTTTTTCAATGATGTCAATAGCAATTTGTTGGGCCTTATTTTCAATTTCTGAAGATACGGCCGCAGGCGAAAACAAGAATTCAACTAGGTTGGCTTCTGGATTGAATTCGCATTCGACAAGTGGAAAACAGTTGGTTTGCCCTTGCTCGTTTCTGGCAACGATCACTGAAAGTTCTTTCGAAAAGGGGATGCACGCTTCAATGATAGATGGCGCTTGAAAACTATTTTGGAGCCCTGCTGTGTCCTTGATGATTTGAACACCTTTACCATCGTAGCCACCGGTGCGCAGTTTGTGTACAACCGGGAACTCAAAAGGTATTTCAGTCGGATTATTGGGATCCCAGAACATGTATGGTGCTGTAGGGATTTGATTTTCTTGGTAGAAATCTTTTTGGAGCCCTTTGTCTCGGATCAGTTCTAGAATTTCTGGTTGCGGATATACTTTTACACCCTTTTGAACTAGCATTTTAAGTGCTTCCGTATCGACATTTTCAATTTCAACTGTGATTAAATCTTTGTCTTGACCAAAATTGAGAACGGTTTGTGCATCGAGCAAAGAACCATTTTGGAAAGAATGGGCAATGGCTGCGCATGGGGCCTGAGGATCAGGGTCAAGCATATGTAATTGAATGTCAAGACTATTTGCAGCTTGAATGAGCATGCGTCCTAGTTGTCCTCCTCCGAGTACGCCGATTTTGTACTCGCTTCCGTACCAAGTTTTTGCCATGGCGCAAAGATACGTTTAAAATTGTACCTTTGTAAGCAAGATGAGTGCAGCGGTTCAAATACATGACCTTTCTTTTGTTCCTTTTATAGATCAAGCGCAAATTCAAACACGCATTGAGGCTTTGGCAAAAGAAATTGATACCCAGTTCACCGGTAAAGATCCATTATTTTTAGCGGTGCTCAATGGCGCCTTCCTTTTTGCGGCAGATTTACTCCGAGAACTCAAGTGCCAACCTGAAATCAGTTTTGTAAAGGTGAGCTCTTATCAAGGTACGCAATCGACTGGAAGGGTAGATGAACTCATTGGTTTGCAAACCGGCTTGAAAGACCGTCATGTCATTGTACTTGAGGACATTTTGGATACCGGCGTAACCATGAATAAAATTTTCACCTTGTTAGAATCAGAACAACCTGCTAGCATTTCCATTTGTACACTTTTACTCAAACCTGAGGCCTATAAAGGCAAGCACCAGCCCGAATTTGTTGGTTTTGAAATCCCTGATAAATTTGTTGTTGGTTATGGGCTTGATTACAAAGAATATGGTCGAGAACTTAAGTCAATATATCAATTAATCAATTAGTTATGCTCAATATCGTACTATTTGGCCCTCCAGGGGCAGGCAAAGGAACCCAATCTGAAAGACTTATTGAAAAATACAATTTAGTTCACCTTTCAACAGGTGATGTCTTTCGTGCCAATATTAAAGGGGAGACTGAACTTGGTAAATTAGCAAAGAGTTACATGGATGCAGGGCAATTGGTTCCGGATGCTGTAACAATTGATATGTTGCGTTCGGAAGTTGCAAAGCATTCCGATCCAAAAGGTTTTATTTTTGATGGGTTTCCTAGAACCAATGCACAGGCACAGGCACTAGATGAATTCCTATCTAGCCTAAATACATCGATTTCATTGATGTTGGCCCTTGAGGTTGAAGAGCAAGAATTGAAAACACGCTTACTCAAAAGAGCTGAGGTTTCGGGCAGAGCAGACGACGCAGATCCAGCAGTTATTGAAAAAAGAATCTCGGTTTACAACCAAGAAACCGCTCCGGTAAAAGCGTTTTACC
The DNA here is from genome assembly GCA_030833265.1 of Crocinitomicaceae bacterium. Taxonomy (GTDB): domain Bacteria; phylum Bacteroidota; class Bacteroidia; order Flavobacteriales_D; family Crocinitomicaceae; genus UBA952. Next base: position 5,443 of record JAURHO010000084.1, read on the forward strand.
AAGCACAAGAGAAATTTGTTGCCATCGATGGCATTGGCAGCATCGACGATATCACTCAAAGATTATTCGCTGCCATAGATACAACTATATAAATGGCTTCAGACAACTTCGTAGATTACGTTAAAATACACTGTACTTCCGGAAACGGGGGCGGGGGATCCACGCACTTCAGACGTGAAAAATATATTCCGAAAGGAGGTCCTGATGGTGGAGACGGCGGACGCGGAGGTCATGTCATTTTGCGCGGAAACAAGCAACTTTGGACACTTTTGCACTTAAAGTTTCAGAAGCACATCAAAGCAGGCCACGGCGCACACGGTGCTGGAAATCTCAAAACAGGATCCCAAGGTGAAGATGTCTATATTGACGTTCCGCTAGGCACCCTTGCTAAAGATGGCGAAACTGGCGAAGTTTTATTTGAAATTATCGAAGAAGGAGAAGAGCGTATTATCCAACGGGGCGGACGCGGCGGTTTGGGTAACAACCATTTTAAATCACCTACGAATCAGACACCGCGCTATGCACAACCCGGTGAAGAAGGCCTAGAGGGCTGGAAAATCCTAGAATTAAAAATATTAGCAGACGTAGGTTTGGTTGGTTTTCCGAATGCAGGGAAAAGTACCTTACTTTCTGTCCTTTCTGCAGCGAAGCCAGAAATTGGTGACTATCCTTTCACAACACTGAGGCCAAATTTAGGAATCGTAGATTACCGCGACTACCGCTCGTTTGTCATGGCCGACATTCCAGGAATCATAGAAGGCGCTCATGCCGGAAAGGGTCTTGGGCTTCGTTTCTTGCGCCATATCGAGCGCAATTCTTTGCTTTTGTTTATGGTTCCGGCAGATGCCGATGATATCCACAAAGAATATCAAATTTTGCTCAATGAGCTCAAGCAATACAACCCAGAATTGCTGCACAAACAACGCTTATTAGCCATTACTAAGGCAGACATGCTTGATGACGAATTGAAAGCAGCACTGGCCAAAGATTTACCTACAATTCCTTATCTGTTCATCTCTTCTGTTGCACAGCAGGGCCTTACTGAACTCAAAGACCTGATTTGGAAGCATTTAAATAATGACTGATTTCATTCTTCAGATAGACCGCGGTATCTTATTGCTAATCAATGGCATGCATACACCGTGGCTAGATGAAGTGATGTGGTTGATCTCCTCTAAATGGGTCAATTTTCCGGTAGCCATTTTTTTAATTTACTACCTCCAAAAAACAAATTCTTGGCGTAAGACTAGTTTACTTTTTTTAATGGTCATTTTTGTAGTCGCCATCTCAGACACCATTTCGACACATTTATTCAAGGATGTTTTTCAAAGATTGCGTCCATCGCATGAACCTTTATTACAAGCCAAGCTCTTCTTTCACATTATGCCTGATTTCAAACCCTATTTGGGTGGAAAATACGGCTTTGTCTCCTCACATGCAGCCAATATTTTTGCAGCATTAGCAGTTGTATGGCCTTATTTAAAAACAGACAAACGGATTGCATGGGTATTTGTAATTTGGGGAGTGCTGGTG
>JAURHO010000085.1 GCA_030833265.1 Crocinitomicaceae bacterium
TAAAAAAAGTAAACTTGCATACAATTTATTCATAGCTGATATTTTAATTCTTAAGTTCTTAATATTTACAATTCAATTTGATCGTGGCTTCATTGGCAATTTTTTCACCAATGTTGGGCGTGTAAATAGGAATAGTGTCTCCGGTTAGTGGATCGTAGGTAGGAACGGCATTTGGGTCAAGCCAAATGTTTTCAGGCCTATTTAAGGAATGACCAACAATATGAAAGCGGAAGGGGGCGTGCGCAAGTTTGTAACTTAGGGCAATATAGGTATCTAGAGGAAGTGGCGCGCTTGCCGTACTCGTGTAATTTTTAAAGATAAACCCCAAATTTCTGACGCCAAAGGCAGCCGTCAATAATTGTTTCGGATGAATCAGTAGGGCAGAGAAAGTAGAGCTAAAGCCAAAGGCGCTGTAGCGCTCGAGTTGTGACCCTAGCAAATTGAGCTGAACCCCCATCCTAAAGTACGGATTCGGTGTATAGGCATAGCTAGCACCAAGTTGATAGTCGAGCGCATTGAAAGAACCGATCGTTTCTCCTGAAGCATTCGTTTCGGTGAAGTTGCCGTAATTTAAATAACGAACGTAAGGTGCAATGCAACCAATTTTAGTTTTGAGTGCTGTTGAGAACACACCAAAGTTGACGCCAGAAGGTAAAATACCAATGGTGCTGTGCATGGAGCCCTGCATCTTGGCATCTAGCAGTGCGGCTTGGTCTAGGGTAGTTGAAAGATCGCCGTTTGGCAGTGCATAATATCTGGAGCCAACACCGAGACTTTTGCTTGTATTGGTTTGCTCAAAGCCACTGAAGGCATTGCTGCCCAAGTTGTATTGAGCGAAACAACTCAAGTTTAAAAAAAGAAAAAGTAGCGTAGTTACTTTCATAAGGCACAGTCAACAACGAAGTTTTAGCTTCGAGATTGTGAAAATACTAAGAAATTCTGCAAATCATACTTTGGAACGATAATTGTAAAACCAAAAATATGAACCAAGCAGCCTACACCCATCGCGCTTTCGAGCCCCTTTTTACTTCGCATATTCCGTTCTTTAAAAGAATCATTGCCAAGTATTTCTCAGCAGACGAACAAGCAGACGTTTTGCAAGAATTTTCAATTCATTTTTTCATCCTTTTTGAAAAGAAATATCTTACGCAAGCTGAACTGTTTGATTCCAAAGCCTGGTTGCGCACTATTGTTACACATTATTGCATTTCGCTGCTCAGAAAGAAGAAAGCACAGAAGAATGCCGTTTGGGAGAACACCATTAACACAGCAATCCTTCGTGCTGCTGAAAGTGAGGTTGCGCGCGAGCATGAGCTCATTTCATTAATGAGTTTGGCACTGGGTTGTGTAACCAAGCAAGAGGCCTTGATTCTCAAGATGAAATACATGTATCAGAAGTCAAGTAGGGAAATAGAACAGCGATTAGCCATTCAATATGTTGACGTTCAGATCAATAGAATCAAGCTCAAAATCAGAAAAAAGCTAGCTACCACCGATCATAGTTGGTTGTAGGTTTTTTTTACTTGTTTGCTGTTGCTCAGCCCGCGGACCAGCAATTGTTTAGAAATCTAGGTGTCTTTCCTTTTTGTCGGGGTAAATATCTGCTATTGTGACTAAAATGCCCGTTTCTTCTACATTGCCAAAGTCAGGATTCACCGCAGTGTCGAAGGTCTTCATGGTGGCCGATAAATTCATGTAAATATTCATGAGCGGCGGAATGAAGGTGCCGCGTTCTCGAACAAAACCATTGAGTTCTTTGAAGGCATCCTTGTATTCCTTTCCTTCAATCAACGCTGCGTAAGCACTGGTGTCGCCAATTTGAAGGGGGTGATACGCCTTGATCAGTTGTTCTGAATCTGCAAAAAAGTGCTGTAGGAAAAACAATAAGAAATCACGGCTACTGGTGTCGTAATCAGGGTACATCGTTACTTTACCAAAGAAATACTTGATACTCGGGTAAAAACGAATCAGGGCGCCCAGGCCATCCCAAATATTATCAAGGGCAAAAAGACCTTTTTTTGGGTTAACCGTGGGTTGGTAATTAGGCTGAACCCAACTTCTGCCCAGTTCAATGGTGTTGGGAAGGTATTTTTCTTTAAAGGCGGCGCTAAATTCGAAGTAGTGTGTTGTGGATAAATGATAATGGCCTTCTTGGTCAAGTGCCTCGGCGCAAACCAGGTAGCGGTATCCACCAATAATTTCTTCATCTTCAGGGGACCATACGATCAGCTGCTCGTAGGCATAGGGGCCGAAGTCGTGTTCATCGAGGTCAACTTCTTCACCGGTGCCACCACCTGAGGTACGAAAGGTAAGTTCGCGCAAACGCCCAATTTCCTGGAGGACATTTGGTGCATTATGGCAATTTATACGGTAAATTTCGTTGCCGCCTTTGCGCGTTGTTCTTAAAAAGCGCTCGGCATTGAGCTCAGCTTTAAGTACTGACTTATCTATAGGATCTATGATCTCTTTCATGCTTGACTTTTAAGTTGGTAAACGTGTTCTTTGACCCAATTGGCTGCAGCTGCGTCGTCGAGTTGAGCAGGTAGGTCAGTTGGCATTAATGGCTTACCAATAGTAAAACTAATTTTGCCATGTTTTTGTTTATACATCTCGTCGGCTAACAAGAACATTTCCAAATTGGCTTTGATCCCGAGTTTGGTTCGGATCCGATTGAGGCGATAAAAAGTGTTGGATAGTCCGCCGGCAATGTAAATTGGGACAATTGGTCGCGCTAATTCTCGGGCATAACTCACAAAAGTTTTCTTCCATTCTGCTTCAACTATTTGTTTGTTGTGCACACGTGTCACCATGCCCGCTGGAAAGATGATCACGATTTGTTCTTTTTCGAACGCAGAACGGATGCTGTGTCGGACGCTTCCTTGGTTGCGCCCAAATTTATTGACCCCCACAAATAAATTAGAAAGTTGTTTTAAATTTAAAAGTAAATCATTGACGATCAATACAACATCTGGCCTTACTTCGCGTAAAGCATGAATTAATGCAACGCCGTCCATTCCACCTAAAGGGTGATTTAGCGTAAGAATAGCCCCACCTGTTTTTGGAATATTTTCTAGACCTGATATTTCAATTTTAAAGTCGAAATAATCAATAATTGCGGCGCAAAACTCATGGTCTTTTAAATCGCCGGATTGCGCAATAAAAGCATTGATTTCATCCTGATGCAATTTGTTTTTGAGGAAGGTCAGCACAAACTTTGGAAGCCATCTGAGCAAACGCGGATTTTTGCTTCTGATCAGGGCCTCAAGGTCGATAAAGTCTTTTGTTTGCATGCGTAAAATTAATCGAAATACTGAAATTCTAATTGGAGGCCATCATGGGCAAGCCATACATTTGCTGGCAATTTTTGAGCGACCTCTTTGTGTTGACCAAATAAATGTGAGATGTGGGTCAGGTAACTTTTCTGAGGTTGGAGCTCGGTAATAAGCGCAAGCGCTTCTTCTAAATTAAAGTGAGACTGGTGTTGGTATTCGTGCAAGGCATTGATAATAAGTGTATCGAGACCTTTTAATTTTTGCTTTTCTGTTTCGGTAATCGTTTTGGCATCTGTGATATAGGCCAAATTACCGATTCGGAAACCAAAAACGGGCATGCGGTGATGCATGACTTCAATAACATCGATTTTCAAGTAGTCATTGAGCAGAAATGGCTGATTTTCAATGAGCTCGATTTGATACTTTGGAACGCCTGGGTAAGGGTTAGGTTCAAATGCATAGTAAAATTCTCGGTGCAAAGCTGTTTCTACCTGTTTGCTACAATAGATCGGGAAGTCTTTTTGTGCTTGGTAATTAAAGGCCCTGACGTCATCGAGGCCGGCAATGTGGTCTTTGTGTTCGTGCGTAAGTAAAATGGCATCGAGTTGTTTGACGCCAGCCCTGAGCATTTGTTGGCGAAAATCGGGCCCTGCATCTATGCTAAATTTCAAATTGGCCACTTCAATCAGGACACTTGCTCTTAAGCGCTTATCTTTTGGGTCTGAAGAAAGACAAACCGGGCACTCACAAGCAATCACTGGAACGCCTTGTGAGGTTCCGGAGCCTAAAAAGGTCAGCTGCCCGTGGTGCTCGCTCATAGGGTTTCGAGGGCGTTGAGTTGAACAATTTTTAAATTCTTGTCTGAGCGCAAGAAATATGAGACAATACTTTTGTTGTCGCGGTTTTCTTTTTCAGTATTAATATAGCGCGCCCAGTGCATTGGTTCTTTGCCGTGGAAATGAAAAGGTGCATAGCCAAATCCTTTGTAGATGCCCTTGTCTATCCAAACCACACTTTTTTCTCCTTTATTGCGGCCTTTATCAATAATGAAAAAAGAAGAGCCGCTAAACTGAACTTGATCTATAAAACGCTGAACGCGTTCGTTGTAGGCCGCAGGCGTTTCTTCCTGGACACAAGCGCCATTGCATTGTTGAATGGTGTAATGAAAACAGGCGCTTTGGGTCGGGTAGAGGTAACAGAGCTTTTGGCAAAGTTCATGGCGTTCTGCTACAGTTTCTAAGTAATGCTGCGCTTCTTTTTTAGAAGTAAATTGAATGAGCGGTTCAGCAGTTTGTTTGGCCGAATTTTCAATTTTGAGCCGAATATAGCCATCGAAATCTTGTTGATCATAGAGGCCGTAAGGGAACAAACTTTTGCGCAGCTTGCGGTTATAAATAGGTTTGTGCTCTTTGATTAGGACTGATTCTCTGAGCATGGCAATGAGTTCGGAACCGGTGAGTTCATATTCAACCCTACAAATTTCCTGACTCATTTGCAGTCCTTTTGCACTTTTGTTATTGCGCAAATGCTGTTCGATGCGTTTTTTAATATGGATGCTTTTGCCAATATAAATGAGCTGATTGAACTCGTTGTAGAGCAAATAAACACCCGTTTTGTTGGGCAATTCTTCGATGCTTTCTAGGCTCAGGTTTGGATGGACCGCTTTGGGCTGTAATACTTCTTGAATAAAGTTCTTGAGCTCGCGGGTATCTTTTTGATAAAGTAAAGTGAAAAGCTCAGCAGTGGCTTTGGCATCGCCGTCGGCTCTGTGTCGGGCATTGTTTGCAATGCCAAGTTCAGTGCAAAGTTTGCCCAAACTGTAAGAAGCATGACCTGGCAATAAAATGCGTGCAGTCCTTACTGTGCAAAGTTGCGGCATTCTGAATTCATAGCCCAAACGTTTGTATTCTGATCTGAACATGCCGTAGTCAAATGCGACGTTGTGCGCGACAAAAATACAGCCTTCGCAAAAGGCTAATATTTCTTTGGCAATTTCATAGAACTTAGGGGCGTTTTCGACCATGCGGTCTGTGATGCCCGTTAAGCGTACAATGAATTCAGGGATGGCTTGCTCCGGGTTGACCAGACTGTGGTAATGATCGATAACATGCTGACCATCATGCTTGTAGATGGCTAGCTCCGTGATTTTGGAGTCTTTGGTGTGGCCACCTGTGGTTTCGACGTCAACAATTACAAAATTCATGCCCACTAAGTTAGAAAAATAGTGGCTGCAAAAATTTTGAAAGTTAGATATTGATCATTTTATCTTTCGAATGGCGGATGCGGAAATCGTATTTAAATTCTTGTGTTTCCTTGCTTTTGAGTTTGAGATCCCACTCGAGTAAGCCTGTTTTTTCGTCGAGCTGTCCTTTGCCAAGGTCAGATTTTTCAATGACGATATCCGGATTGGTGGTTAATGGGATTTGATCCTGAATCACGAGCTCTATTGGCGAAGATTTCAGGTTTTTAACTTCAACGTTGTAGGCAAAGTTGCGCTCTTTTTTGTCTTGAACAATGCGCTCTTTACTTTGATTTTTAAGTAAAGTGCGTTTTACAATAATGTTCGGATCGCGGCCTAATGAAAGGTTGAGCGTGTCGTCTAGGGTAGTGGGGTCAATGTAAGTTTCACCGATATATGTGCCATCGAAGAAAATATTGGCTTTAGCCGGCACCAATTGCAACTCGTCTAGTTTAGTCATTTGCGCGACCAAATAAACACCTGGATCAAGTTTAGGAACCGAATAATACTTGAACGACGTATTGAGCTCAGCTTGCTTGACTAAAACCATGCGAATCTGATTGTCTGATGCAATGTTGTAATTGAGGTCTATTTGGAATTCTGCGGCAATAAGCTGTTGCACAACGGTTGTAAATTGCTCAGAGGTGAGGGCGTCATCTTCTACTTTAGCTGAAAAATTGGCATGAAAGCCATAGTTGCTCACTGCGCCTGGTGCGGTTTCCATTAAAAAGGCATCTGAGCGCTGCTGTTTTGCTTTTTCTTCGAGTTTATGGCGATATTCTTGGTAGTCGATATACCAAGGATTTAGGGTAGGTTTGGTTTTATTGGCGTAGGGGTTGTTGGTGGAGATGCTCAGTTTGACGTCATTCCAGTCGAGGCCGGTGTTTTGTTGGACTTGTGCTTTGTAAGTAAGGCTAATTTTACCCGTGGTTGCTTCACTGCGGATGTCATAGAGTGGCGTCCAGCCAGCATTGGCAGCCAAATAACTGAGGTCAATGCGTCCGCTAGCGATTTCTTTGCTCATGAAGGTCACGACGATGCGCGGAATGCCTTTGAGTTCAGGTTGTGGATTGTTTTGATTAGCAAAGTTCTTCAATTCATTTAGGCGGGTTTCTATAGCCGCATATAAACTCGTTTTTTTCAAGCGTTGACGCTCGAGGTTACTTATTTTTTTATTGAGTTCTGAAACTTTTAAGGTATAATAGTCAACGGTTTGCTTGAGTAGTTGAATGCTGTCATTGACTTTTTGCGGATTGATATTGGTCGAGAAATTGTCGTTCAAGAAATTCACCGTGCGACTGACATACCGCTCAGAGTTCTGCAACAGATCGGCGACTTGAGTTCCGACCAATGTTCCGATCGCCGCCACAAGAATC
>JAURHO010000086.1 GCA_030833265.1 Crocinitomicaceae bacterium
TGCGTTCTACAGCCCGCATCAAAGGTGACATCCAAACCATGAAGTTGCACATTGAAGAAGGTGCATTTTTTGAAGGTGCTTGTGTCATGCGTGCTGGGGTAAGCGCCCCAAAGCTTGACGCTGAGCCTGCTTTCGACGAATAATCTTGGCGTCCTCCTCCAATCCTTTTTTGCGTTTAAGCGCTGCAGCCATTCAAATGGCAGCCATTATTGGTGGTTTTTCTTGGTTAGGTTATTTCCTAGATACCAAATACCATTCTTCCAATTCACTCTGGACAATTATCCTCGGTTTGTTAGGTGTAGCACTTGGCTTATATCTCGTGATTAAAGAAGTGCTTGCTATTTCAAAAGAAAAATAACTTGAAAAAACGGCTAACCTATTGGTCTTATCTTTTAAGCATGCTGGCCATTCATGGCGCATTTGCTATACTGGCTTTGTTGTCAATATTTAAAATCAATGCAACTCAGCTTTTATTGGCGCAATTGAGTTCCCTCTTTATAATTTTGGTTTCTACAGCCATTCTTTTTTTCAAAAACACAGGCGATCAAAGTGCATTTACTTTTCGCTTGTTGATCCTCATGACCACCCAAATGCTGGGTTATCTATCTATACTTTTGGCTTTGATTTATACGAATCAGGCTGCCCAATTTGTATTTTATATGCTGGGTTTGGCGTTATCAGTTTTAGTGATCCAAACAAGCTACTTAGTGCGTAGGCTCAAATGAGTTCAGGAATTTGTAAAAGAGCGTCGCTAAATCTTCGAATTCGGCAAAACTCAAGGCCTCATATTTATCAAATACATCATGGTAATTTTTGTTAGGCCCCATGGTATACACAAAAAAAGCAGGCACTCCTTTTTCAGTAAAGAAATAATGGTCTGAATTGGCTGCTGGGCCTCTTGATTTAACTTGAGTTAAGTAGGATCCTTCTTGATTGAGTTCTTTCAAGCGGTCAAATTCAGGTTTAAATAGTGTGGCATTCACCACTGTTATCCCTTCTTCACCGCTTCCCATAATATCGGTATTTAATAAAAAGCGTATTTGCTTGAGCGGCAAAAGTGGGTGCGCTACAAAATACGCAGAGCCCAATAATCCGGCTTCTTCACCGCTGAAGGCAATAAATACATAATTGAAATTCGGGTTGCGTTCTTTGGCCAATTTTTGAGCTAGATAAAGCAGCATCCCGACCCCTGATGCGTTGTCGTTTGCCCCCGGGAAATAAGTATTTTGGCCCATCATGCCTAGATGATCGTAGTGGGCCGTGAGTACAATATAGGGTTTGTTTTTGGCCTTTTCAGCAGCTGGCAAAAAAGCCAAAACATTTGAACTTTTGTAGGCCGGATTGAAAACACTTTCCAATTGAATATTGGCCGTGCTCGGTTGGGAAAGAAATTTGTCTGCTTTGGCAATAAATGCAGGGTAGGGCAGGACGGTCTGACTCACAGACCATGTGAGTTTATTTGTTGTGATTTCAAGTACTGCCGCAAATTGCTGTAATTCTTTAAGGCGCGCTTGCATTATTTTGTTGGTATCGCCGCCAAAACCTGAAGTTTTTACCACTAACATACGATCCTTAGGACAGGGCCTAAAGGCATTTACATTGCGATACAGCGACTTTATATTGCAATAGACCAAAGTATATTGCCGAGGTGTTTGAACGCCAGCAGAAGCAGGATCAACCAGGTAGTCAATGCCAGGTTGCAAGGTGTCATTACCTACAATGAACTGACACACCCCTGGAAAGGACTGTACGGGAAAACTGAAATTTTGAAAAAAGTTATTGCGCTTGAGCGGTTGCAAGCCAATTTTTTGAAATTCTTGCGCGATGAAAGCTGCTGCTTTTTCGTTTCCTTGATTGACGTAGCCACGCCCAGCAAAGGTTGGTGAACATAGCGTTGAGATGGCATCTTTATAAGGATAGGTTTGGGAAAAACCCAAACTAAAAATGCCACAAAAGAGTAGGCTAAGCGCCAGCCGCATGACGTCTGCAGATCTTGTAAAGGAAATCTTCAACTATCTCAGATTCGGTATCCCAATTAAAGGTTTGGGACAACTCTGTTAACATATTGCGTGCTGCATCCATGTTAGCTAATTGATCGAGTTGCTTCACGGCGCCCGAGAAATCATCTGAAGAACCATCAAAAAGTTCATTGATGAATTGTAATTTTTCGTTGAGCGTAAAGGCACCTGCCAAAGTTTCTAAAGGGAAAACACTGCGGTTATCTCTGATATTTGCCTCCATTTCTGCCATCCAAATAGGTTGATCAGCTGAAAATTGAGGTTCGTAATTGGTTTGTGGAACTTCAATAGGTGTCTCTTTGATGAACGGTTCAGGGTTTACATTTTGCGCTTCCTCTTCCTCTTCGAGAATATCTGAATTGTTGAATTCAGTAGCTTCGACAAGTTCTTCGCTTAATGAAGACTCATCTTGGTCAAGGAAAGACCCTTCCTCTTCCTGCTCATCTTCCTCTTCAAGTTCATCAACTGAAGCGAAGCTATTTTCGTTTACTTCTTCTGCTACAGTTTCATTTTCAAAACTTGTCTCTTCATGGGTCTTATCTTCAGTTTCTCCTTCAAAGAACTCATCGGCGGCCTCATCTTCCAGTTCCTCTTCTTGATCGAGCTCTTCTTCTGAGCTTTCATCTTCTAGAGGGTAAATAACTTGAGCTACTTCTTCAGGCGTTTCTTCACTGGCGAAAGTCACTTCAAACTCGGGTTCTGAGCCAAGGTCAATAGCCCCAAATAAATCAATTGGAGTTTCGATTTCAGGCTGTCTGATGCTAGCAGAAACTACAGGTGCAGAAACGCCCAATACGTTGGTTTCATAAATTTTGTAGCGCATAATGACCATGCGCTCATAGAGTTCTTTGGCGTCCTCAACAAGCAATTCCATATCTTCCGGACTTAATTGACCAGATTCGAGTTTTTCTAGACCAGATTCGAGGTGGCCAAGGATAGTTTTGATCATTAGAGAAGGACTTTTTTCGGACATTGCTTATAACTTATTAATTTCGTGCAATCGGGAACCCAATTGAACCTGAACCAAAATTAGAAAACATTTCATAATCTGAATCACTGACACTATGTTTTTAGAGCAATTTAGCAAAGATAAAGGGCAACTCGGTTCAATTGAAGTCATTTGTGGTTCAATGTTTTCAGGCAAGACCGAAGAACTTTTTCGAAGATTGCGCCGTGCACAATTTGCCAATCAAGCTATTTTGTTAGTCAAGCCAAGTATCGATGAGCGCTATGCCAGTGAAGAGGTTGTGAGTCATGTTGGCCAAAGTTGGGCAGCCCAACGCTGTCAGCAGGCCCAAGAAATTTTAGAAATTTGGAAAGGCGAACAGATTGTTGCCATTGACGAAGCCCAATTTTTTGATCCGAAAATTGTTGCGGTTTGTTCAGAATTAGCCAACAAGGGTGCACGTGTTATCATTGCCGGTCTAGACATGGATTACCTAGGGCAACCATTTGGTCCTATTCCGCAATTAATGGCAATTGCAGAATATGTCAGCAAAGTACATGCAGTTTGCGTTGATTGTGGAAATTTGGCACATTTCTCCTTCAGAACCGTTGCTCAAAAAGAACAAGTTTTGGTAGGCGCGGTAGAAAAATACAAGCCACTTTGCCGTTCATGTTATCAACAAAATAACCCATGAAACTAGCGCTCTCAAGTCTTGAATTTCAGCAGATACTCGCAGCAACTAGCGTCGGGGATGATACCCAAGAATTTGTCGTTCAGGAGTTGATCTATGACACCAGAAAAATTACCCGTACTACTGGTGTTGTTTTCTTTGCCTTGAAGGGCCCCAAGCAAAATGGACACGCCTTTATTCAACGCGCATATGAGCTTGGCATCAGACTTTTTGTTGTCGAAGCACTGCCAGAAAAAATAAATACCGATGCCACCTACTTTTTGGTCTCGGACTCATTAACGGCCATTCAACAACTGGCCATTCACAGACGCCGTCAACTTCATTATCCTGTACTCGTAATTGCGGGTTCGATTGGTAAAACAACGGTTAAAGAATGGATCCATCATTTGTTAGCGGGTCAGCTAAATGTAGTTCGAAGCCCAAAAAGTTATAATTCTCAGTTAGGTGTTGCGCTTTCTATTTTGGAATTACCGCTTGAAGCCGATCTGGCGCTCATTGAAGCCGCTGCTACAAAACCAGGTGAAATGCAAAAGTTGCAGGCCATGATTCAGCCAAACTTTGGCATTCTGACAAATTATCATTTGCGTGGTAACGAGTTTAAAGACCTCGATCAATACCGCGCTGAACTACAAGAACTTTTGCATCCATGCGAGTGGGTTTTGACAGGTGAAACATTACAAACCAATCAAGACCCGATCTTCCTAGAATTGGAGCAGCAAATTCCATTCAAAGACCCTGCAAGTCTGCAAAATGCCAAAATTGCATTGGCTGCAGCCCTCAAGTTTGCAACAATTACTCAAAAAAATATTGCCAGTTTGCCCCGATTGGCGCTGCGCCTCGAAACTTTCGATGGAATCAACGGTTCCGTTCTCATCAATGACGCTTACACGCTTGATTTATTGGCATTTGAAGGCTCATTGGCTTACCTCAAGACCTTAGCAGCAGGCAAAAAAACAACGGTGTGTTGTTACCTCAAACCTGAACAGCTCGCTCAAAAAGCAGCCATACAAGCGCTGATTCAGGCATTTGAGATTGATAACTTTTATATATGGGAAGCGCTACCTAGTCATTTACCCGAAATTGAGAATCAAGTGGTGCTGCTCAAAGGAAATGACCGAAGTGCAACGCAACATTTACTAGAACAATGGTGTCTGAAAAAACACAGCACCAGCGTAAAATATGATTTAGCCGCACTCAAACATAACCTGCAGCAATATCAACAAAAACTCAAGCCGCAAACAAACTTGCTCGTGATGGTCAAGGCACAGGCTTACGGCGCGGGCCACGGACAGTGGGTTTCACAATTGCTCAGGAGCGGGGCTAATTATTTAGGAGTTGCTTACGCCGATGAAGGTCAAGAACTCAGAAATGAAGGCATCAAAGCGCCTATTCTCGTTATGAATGCAGAACCTGAAGCTTTCGATACCTGCATCAATGGTCAATTGGAACCAGCTATTTATAGTCTTGAGCAGCTCGATATTTTTATTCGAAAGCTGATTGCTCGCGGCATAGAAAGCTACCCAATTCATATCAAGTTAGATACAGGAATGCATCGCTTGGGCTTTGAGCCACATGAGGTCCCGGTACTTATTGAAACATTATTAGCGCAACCAGAAGTTCAGGTTAAAAGTATTTATAGCCATATGGCTTGTGCAGACGAACCTTCACACCCACTTAATTCCCAACAAATTGAATTATTTGAGGTTTTGAGTCAGCAAATTATGGCCGCCTTACCCTATCCAATTTTACGCCATTTGCTCAACTCTGAAGGAGCTGCTCACTTCCCGGAGGCTCAATTTGACATGGTACGTATCGGCATAGGCTTGTTTGGGATCAACCACGACCCGAAGTTTGCCAGTCAACTCAGGCCAGTACTTTCTTGGCGCAGTAGCATTTCTCAGATTAAAACGCTAGAACCAGGCGCTTGTGTAGGATACGGCTGCAGTGAACGTGTTGAAGCCAAGCAAAATATTGCCATCATACCTGTAGGCTATGCGGATGGTTTCAAACGCAATTTAGGTGAAGGCAAAGGCGGTGTTTATATCAATGGCCAATATTGCCCAACTATCGGCCGCGTCTGTATGGATATGATCATGGTTTGTGTCTCAACGGATGTCAATTTAAAGGATGAGGTTGAAATAATTGGCACACATCAAACCCTAAATAGCTTGGCTGCTGCTGCAGATACAATTCCTTATGAAATACTTACAAGTATCTCACCTCGGGTTCAGCGGATATATACGAATGACTAAATTTGCTTAATTTTAAAATAAAAAGATGAAAATTCTACTCTCCCTTTTGTTTGTGTTGTCAAGTTTTATGGCAGCTGCGCAGCAACCTTCAAACGACCACGATACCACCAAATATTTGATTGTCCGAAACAATGGCATCGAATATGTTGGGCAAATTATTTCTGATGATGGCCGAGAAATCTTATTAAAAACCACTCAATTAGGCAATATCTACATTCCAAAAGCAGAAGTCAAAAGTATCTCTAAAGTAGATATGCAAAATGACTACAGAGCGGGCGAATTTTTAGGCCAAGGTGTTTTTACAACACGTTATCAGTTTACCACAAATGCTTTTCCTATTCAAAAAGGTGAAAATTATGCAATGGTGAATTTGTATGGCCCTGAGGTCCATGTTTCTGTGGCACAAAACTTCAGTGTTGGCGTGATGTCCACCTGGATCGCCAGCCCAATTGCACTTGCCTTGAAATATACCATTCCTACTCAAAACCCTAAGTTAAATTTTGGATTTGGCACCTTGTTAGGATCCTCAGGATATTTTAATCAAGGAAAAGGTTATGGTGGTCTACACTGGGCTATGGCAACTTATGGTACGCGCCGAACTAATGCTACATTTTCTTTGGGCTACGCCTATTTCAATTCAGGATTTAACTTTACCAGTAATAACACTTATTACACTCCTGGTACTTATGCTGCCGTATTGCAACAAGGTGTCTATACTTTTCCGCAGCCACCAACATTGAGTTATCAAGATGAAGTAGGGAACTTTAAGTCACCGGTTATCGGTATTTCCGGCATTACAGCTATTGGTAAGCCGGGGTTTCTAATAAAGCCAATGACCTTCTGTGTCGTTTCATCAGCGCGCAGGATGTTGGTTGATGTGAACCTGTCTATTTCTCTAACTAAATCTTCTTTAGAGTGAGGTGCGGTGGTTA
>JAURHO010000087.1 GCA_030833265.1 Crocinitomicaceae bacterium
GCAACAGTTGAATAACAGGATGTTGAGGACCCAAATAGCGTTCTTGACCAATAACAATGGTTTTTTCAGAACAATAAGCGCTTGCTGCAAATTGCGTGTAGGCAAAATATAATTGCTTTGGCCTAGGAAGGGCAGGAGCCAAAACCTTGAGTCTTTTGAAAGCAGCAGTCAATTCAGCTTGTATTTGTTTGCGCCAGTTTTGTAGTGTGTCTAGGCTAGCGTATGCTTGCCTGTTAAAAGGATTGTTGACATTGGCCTGAAATGCACTGCGCAAAGCGGAGTCAGGTTTTAGAGGTATTTGAAGGGCATAAGGCAAACAGAATTCAAGTGCTTCTCGGTCTTGCTTTTGAAGTACTCCGATATACTGGCTCAATTTTTGAACGGGTTGTGCGCGTAAAGTTGAATCCAGATTCAAGACTTGAAGCGTTATTGAAACCTGATCAGTATCTACCTCGTAAGGGTCTTGCTGGCAGGCGAAAAGTAAGCAGAGTAAAGCAAGTAGACCAAGGCCACGTATCATGAATATTATTATTTTTGTTCAAAATTAACATTTATCAGACAACATGAAATCAAACCAGCTTCAACACGTACTTTTTTGCTGCCTATTCACAGCATTCACGCAGTATTCATTCGGTCAAACCGTTGCTGAGAAAAAACTGCAAGGCGGCATCACTGCTTCAGTTGGTGGTAATTTTTTAAAGATGGGAACTTCCTTGCTTGATGCACAGCCTGGGCTCAGTACGGCTGTCGGAATTAATTTCTTGAAAGCGACCAAAGAATCGCAAAACATTGCTTTTTTAGGCGGGCTTGAATTCAACCTCGAGCGCTTCAACTATAAAGTAACAGGAACTGATGTATTCTATCGTTACACCGACCAAAACATTAAAACCAAAGACGAAACAGTTACAACTGATCAGTATTACCGACTCACTGAGCGCACCTACAAGCCACTTTACCTTGGTTTGCCAATCGGTATGGCATTCAGAACCGATTTCATCGGTGATTACCGCGGGGTTGTAAAGTTTGGATTGCAAAACCGTTTCTTGCTCTCTAATACCGTCGACGACAAAGGCTTTACGTCTGCCAATGTCAATGAAATAGGAGGTTATCAAGAAAATACAGGTATGATCGCTAAAAAAGATTTGTTTTTCTACAATGCAGGGCTTTTCATCAGCATGGGTGCTGAATGGAATTTTTCAGGTTCAACCTGCTTGCTCGTTGAGCTCGGTTATCAGTATGGATTTATGCCACTGCACCTGACTTCAAAAGAGCAGAACTACACGCTTTTTTCGCAAGATGCCAATTTTGCACCCCTTTATTTCCGCAACCAAGCTACGATGAATCAGGCCAACCTGAAATTAACCTTGTTATTCTAAAATGCACGCACTTGCAGAGCATATTGTCAGTTGGTTGAAAAGCTATCAAGATTCAGCTAAGGCACAAGGATTTGTGGTGGGCGTTTCGGGTGGTATAGATTCTGCCCTTACGGCTATTTTATGTGCCTTGACAGGTTCAAAAACAATCCTGATCAACATGCCTATTAGGCAAACTACTGCAGAACTCAATCGCGGGCTCGAACAAATGCAGGCTTTGAAAAAAGCACATTCCAATGTACAATTGCTTGAAATAGACCTTACGCCAAGTTTTAGTGTTCTAGAAACTACGCTCGGTTTGGATCCAGCCCAGCACCATTTGGCCTTGGCCAACACCCGAGCACGTTTGCGCATGACTACACTTTACGCAATTGCGCAGGCAAATGGCTGTTTAGTAGCCGGCACTGGTAACAAAGTAGAAGATTTCGGCGTCGGATTCTACACCAAATATGGCGATGGCGGCGTAGATATCAGTCCCATTGCTGACCTCTACAAAACGGAGGTATTCAAACTTGCAGGGCAGCTCGGCGTTGTTAAGTCTATTCTTGATGCCAAACCTACCGATGGCTTGTGGGAAGATGGTCGCTCAGATGAAGATCAAATTGGCGCTACATACCCTGAGCTAGAATGGGCTATGCAATTCAATGGCGATGAAAACCAACTCGACACACGTCAAAAAGAAGTGCTTGTTATTTTTAGAAATTGAATCAGGCCAATCAGCATAAAATGTTGCCCATACCGGTTTGTGAAATCCCTGCACATTTAAAGTCTCTATTGAACGCATGAAAATGCTCAAGCAGCTCTTCATTTTACTGATTTTGCTATCCAACAGCACTGCCTTTTTAGCGCAACAAAAGAGCTTTAAAGGCATGGCTGCACTGTCACAAAATAACTTTGGATCTGCTTTATCGCTCTTTAGACAAGACCTCGAAAAACACCCTTTGGCTGCTCATTATGGCTTGGCAAGCTACTACCAAAGTGCCTTTGCACTTAATGCCGATAGCGCATTTTATTATTTAAGCCAATTTGAAAAAGACTGGAGTCTTGCGGAACCAAAACTAAAGCTCAAATTATCGGAGCAGTGGGGCATATCAGATCTCAGTATTGCCCGACGTTTCTATGAATTAGCCAGTCTTGAGTTGAAGTCTTGCGGTGTGAATCCAAGCGTTGAGGCCTATGAGCGCTATATTTTGCGCTACCAACTTTTCTTTCAAGATGCCTTGTTTCAAGATCGTTTTTCAAGCAAAATAGATTTTCAAGGACTCTATCAAACTGCAATTTTACAACGCGATGCAGTTGCTTATGAGTTAGCGCTGAAGGACGGTTCTGCGAATGCTATGTTGGTTTTTGTGGTTCAATATCCTAACGCTGTCCAAGTACCAGAAGCTCAGAATCGGTATAATAACCTGCTTTACTTTGAAAAAACCCAAACAGGTTCGGAAGAAGCACTCATTGATTTTATAAAAGGTTTCCCGGAAAATCCTCATGTGATGGAAGCCTGGCAACGTTTGTATAAGCTTATCGAACAACAAGCAACATTAGAAGCTTTCGAACATTTTGTAAGAACTTATCCGGATGCTCCGCAGGTCAAAGAAGCTTGGAAGCAAGTGTATCGCCTATACATGCAAGAATATAGTTTGGCGCGTTTGGAATCTTTCAAAACAGCTTACCCTGATTACCCTGATTTTGAAACGTTAAAACAAGATGGCGCTTTGCTTTTTATGGTGTTTTACCCATGGCTTGAAAATGAAAAGTTCGGATACATCAATCAAGAAGGGCAGTTACTGATTAGTTGTCAGTATGATGACGCAAGTGCTTT
This sequence comes from Crocinitomicaceae bacterium, assembly GCA_030833265.1. Taxonomy (GTDB): domain Bacteria; phylum Bacteroidota; class Bacteroidia; order Flavobacteriales_D; family Crocinitomicaceae; genus UBA952. The sequence continues at coordinate 3,193 of JAURHO010000087.1, forward strand.
TTATGATGGTCTTGCGATTGTCTCCAAACAAGGAAAATACGGACTCATCAATAAACGCAATGAGCCTGTTGTTGATTTAGTATATGACGAGATTCTAGAGCCACATGACCAATTTTTTATTGCCCAGCAAAATGGACGATATGGCTTGCTTAATCAGCAAGGAAAGACCGCTATAGCTTTTATATATAGCGATATTCAAAGGCTTGACAACGGACAGTATTTACTTGAAGACAGCACCGGATTTTACCTTCTAAATAATGCCGCGCAACACTTGAGTAACGCACCAATGGCTTATGAAGAAGTCGCGCAATACCTTAGCGGCTTGGAAGCTGACGCTCGTGATCAGCAAGTTTCTCAAGAGCAGCAAGCAAGTACTCAGCCCGTTGTTTTGAATACGACACCACAGGTTTTCATTAAAAATGGAAAGAAAGGTCTAAAAATCAATAATAAAGAATTGCTGCCCGCTTCTTTAGAAGATATTTCAGCCTTTATCGGCACCTATGCAATTGCCAAGAAAAAAGGAAAATACGGCCTCATTGATTCAGGCGCCAAAACACTTTTGAATTTTGAATATTCGGCTATCAGATATGTAACAGGCCTAGGTTTTTTAATTGAACAAAGTGGCTTGCTTGGTGTCTATGATCCCGCAAAAGGTTTTCTGATTCCAATTGCTTATGAAGGCATTAAGCCCTTTGAAAACAAATATATTTTAGTCAGTTTAGCAGGTAAAGACGGTTTGCTAGAACTGAATGGAAAAGAAGTTTTAGCACCATCTTATCAAAGAATTGTTCGTTTTGATGCGCAAACTTTGGTACTTACCCAAGAGCAAAAATTGTTCTATTTCCTAGAAGGAAGTCATCAGTTTATTTCTAGAAAACCATGAGTTGGCAACTGAAATCTGAACATTATTTAAAGGCGCTTATCGTAGTGGCAAGTGTCTATATGGGTGTTTTTATTTATTTGGAGCTTTCTACGGTGGTTAAAGAAGACCTGATTCAAGGCGAAGCGCTCTATGAGGTTCAGCTCGAACAACTCGACGAAACAGAAAAATTAGAAATGCGCGAAGAAATGAATCTTCAACAGTCGCAGGAAATGAGAAGCATTGCTCGTGATCTCAATGATGCAAGGCCAGCCTCTGAGCAAGATTGGTCCACCCAGGAAGCAGGGCAGGGGCAAGCCAATCCGGAGCAAAGCGCCCGAGATTATGAAGCCCAAGTATTTGCTGAAACCGGAGGAGAAGCAGTTCGGGCACAAATTAAGCAGCAAAGTCAGGCTCGTATTCAACAACTCAAACAACAAGGCCAACCTCAAAGCAATAATCCAAGCGCCGCATCAGGAAGCCCAAATCAATATGCAGGTGCCGTCATGGTTGACTTCAGTGTGACTGGCCGCTCGGCCTATGATCACAACACCTGGTATGTCAGAAATCCGGGTTACACCTGTGGGTTCAATGCCGCCGGAACGGTTTACATTGAGGTTGAAGTAGCGAGTTCAGGTCGGGTAGCAACTGCTCAATACATCGCTGCAAAAAGTGCCAATGCAAGCCCCTGCATGATCGAACAAGCTCTCAAATATGCCAAGATGTCCAGGTTTACAGACGGAAGTTCAAACGCTAAAGGCTATATCAAATATCGATTTGAAGCCCAATAAGAACAGCTATTTTCAAAATATTGGCTAAAAATTAAACAATTAGTTGATGAGATATTAAATAGTATTGCTATCTTTGATTCAAAGATTGTGGACTATGTATATCGCTCAAAACCTCAAAAACATCCGTAAAAGATGCGGTCTTTCTCAGGAAGAAATGGCGCAAAAGCTCAACCTGAATCGCTCAACCTATAGCGGTTACGAAAACGAGGTGGCGCAGCCCAATCTAGAAACTTTGCTTTTGTTGGCTCAACAAGAAAAACTTCCGCTCGAGGCTATTTTAACAACCGATCTTTCAAAGCTATCACAAGCAGAATACGACACCTTGTGCGGTACTTGGAAGCAAGGGGCGAGTGGGCAACATTTGCGCGTCCTTACCACCGTTGTCAATGAAGAAAACGAAGATGTCATTGAGCTCATCCCTGAAAAAGTCAGGGCGGGCTATACCTCTGGTTATGCAGATCCCACTTATTTGCAAGAGCTGCCCACTTTACGCCTCCCATTTTATCCAAAGATCGCAAATACAGAGCCTTTCCTATTGCCGGAGATTCCATGCCGCCTGTTGTTCATGGCTCTTATGTCGTAGGTGAGTTCGTTCAAGATTGGATAAGTTTGCCCGCTGCAGTTCCTTGTGTAGTTGTCACCAAAGACGACGGCATCGTATTCAAATACCTGCACAATCATCTTAAAGAAAAGCAAGCATTTACCTTGGTTTCTACCAATCCGCTCTATGCGCCATACGACGTTCATGTTGCTGAGGTGCTCGAGATTTGGCGCTTTGTTTCCTATATCTCAAAAGAACTGCCCGACGTTCAACTTGATCACGCAAGTATAGGTGCGGGTTTGCGTTCCATTCAAGAAGATTTGCAAAAAGCCCTACAACTCCGTAAATAGACGGACGCCAAAACTTTCCCATTCCGTAGTTTCTGCGTATCTTTGCACTTCAATTATTTATCCTATGACCATCGATGTTTCTTTTCCGGATGGCAACGTTCGTAAGTATGACGCCGGAACAACTGCATTACAAATCGCTCAATCTATTTCTGAAGGTTTAGCAAGAAATGTACTAGCTGCCAAAGTTAATGACTCCGTTCAAGATGCTACCTTGCCGCTCAGTCAGTCTTGTAGCCTTCAACTACTCACCTGGAATGACCTCGAAGGTAAGTCCACCATGTGGCACTCTTCTGCGCACCTCATGGCAGAAGCACTTGAGTTTTATTACCCTGGTATCAAATTAGCAATTGGTCCACCAGTAACCAACGGTTTCTACTACGACGTAGACCTTATGGAATACAGTATCTCTGAAAAAGACCTCGAGAAAATCGAAGAAAAAATGAAAGAGTTGGCGCGTCAAAAAAATCCTTTCATTCGTCAAGAAATTTCAAAGGCAGAAGCCATCGCCTATTTCCAAGAAAAGCAAGATCCTTACAAACTAGAGTTGCTTTCTGAATTGCAAGATGGCACCATTACCTTTTACACACAAGGTAATTTCACAGACCTCTGTCGCGGGCCTCACATCCCAGACACGGGCTTCATTAAAGCTGTTAAACTCACTGCAATTGCTGGTGCTTACTGGCGTGGTGATGAAAAAAACAAACAACTTACCCGTATTTACGGCATCACTTTTCCAAAACAAGCTGAGCTTACTGAATACCTTGAAAAAGTAGAAGAAGCCAAGCGTCGTGATCACCGTAAATTAGGAAAAGAACTCGAGCTGTTTACCTTTAGCCAGAAAGTAGGGCAGGGCTTGCCACTTTGGTTGCCTAAAGGAGCTGCATTGCGCGAGCGCTTGGAAAATTTCTTGAAAAAAGCCCAAAGAAAAGCGGGTTACCAACAAGTGATTACGCCACATATCGGCAACAAAGAATTATATGTTACCTCTGGTCACTACGAAAAATACGGTGCCGATTCCTTTCAGCCCATTCGTACGCCAGATCCCA
>JAURHO010000008.1 GCA_030833265.1 Crocinitomicaceae bacterium
CGCCGATTCTACAGATTTGCCCAATGCGTCTAATGCGCTGTTCCTGCAATTTGGAGAAAGTGGCTCCTCCGATGCCATTCGTTTATTTAAGCGGCATCAAGGTACAGACAGTTTAATAGGCGCTGGCCCACTTGGCGATATCGCAGCGCCGTTTTCCAGAGCAATTAGATTTTTATATGTGAACGGCACTTTCCAACTTTGGTCAAGTTCAACGAGTGCTTCAAGCACTGCCTTACTCTTTGAAGGCTCATTAAACATCAGCAACATTGGGTCTTTTGCGGGTCTTTCTTTGGTTTATACTGCTGCCAATGCCGACGCATTTTACTTTGACGATTTTTATTTCGGTAAAGCCTTGAGTCATCAGAACAAGAATTTGATTTTAACCGAAATCATGGCTGACCCTGACACACTTTTTGGCCTACCTGCTTCTGAATACATAGAGGTATTTAATGCCGGAACTGAGCTTGTGCAACTCAAAGGATTAAAACTTCAAGACGGAAACACAACTTGCACCCTGCCCTCCTATTGGTTAAAACCCGAAACCTATACTGTTTTGGTAGGGACCAATCAAAGCAATGGATTTAATTTAGAGAATATACTAGAAGTCAGTGCCTTCGTTAGCCTAAATAATTCCGGAGAATGGCTGCGGCTACTGACTCCAGAAAATAATATCATCGATCAGGTCAATTACAGCGCAAGTTGGTACCCTGATAGCCTGCCCCTGACCGACGGAATTAGCCTTGAGCGCAAATCGTTAATGGATCCTTGTTCGAGTAAAGATAACTGGGGAGCGAGTCAAGGCCTTTTAGGCGGGACGCCTGGTGCCACTAATTCAATCAATGATACACTACCTGATGTGGTCAAACCAACATTACTGGAAGCCAATGTTCTCGATGCACATTATTTGTCTTTGCGTTTTTCAGAACCAATCGACACCACTACTTTGGCCAATACTGATCTATTAATTGAACCTGATTTAGGTAGTTTTGAACGCTTGGTATTTGCCTATGAAAATAGTGTGAACGAGGCACAATGCCTCCTTGTCTTTGGTCCGGAAATACCAAATAGTGCGCCTTTTCATATCCAATTTGAAGCCGTCGCCGATTGCTGGATGAATTTTACCACTTTAGCAGCCAACGCCATACGCTACGAAGCACCACTTGTCGGAGATCTTGTCATCAATGAACTACTTTTTGATCCGCCAAATTCCGGTGAAGATTTTGTTGAGCTCTATAATCGGAGTCAGAAGTATTTAGACCTTTCAGCATGTGGCTTTCATAATTGTCAGGATTCCATCTTTTTGACAGCTTGTAAAATGGCGCCACAGCAATTCTTAGCCTTGAGTTCAGATACCCATTTTTTAACGGATTACTACCCCTATGCCAAGGCTGAAAATCTGGTTGAAAAAAGTTTGCCCTATTTCTACAATGACTCCGGGACATGTGTGCTTTTTTCGAACGCAAGTGTTCTTGATTCCTTGCATTACTCGGCAAGTTGGCATTTTCCATTTCTACCTGATTCAGAAGGTTATAGCCTAGAGCGAATCAATGTGAATACACCGACCCAAACGCCAGAAAATTGGTTTTCGGGTGGGGCAAGTTATGGCGGCGCAACACCCGGGCGTGCCAACTCGCAACAAAGTTCAGCCAACCCTGTCGGGGACCTTAGTCTGGATTTTCCTGAACTTAGCCCAGACCTCGACGGATATCACGATCGCTTAGAGGTGAATTATCAAATGTCAAATCCGGGACTTTTTGCTTGCGCCAGCATATTTACCCTTGACGGACAAAAATTAAAGGACTTACTCATCAATGAAAGTATAGGAACGAGTGGTCAGTTTTTTTGGGATGGAACAACGCAATTTGGAACTTTAGCCCCCGCAGGTATTTATGTCTTGTATTTTCAAGCTTTTTCCACAAATCCTGGTGTATTTTTTGAAAAAAAAATCTTGTTCAGCGTCTGTTATAAAGCTTAAATTTGAACATGTCAAGTGCGTTCAATGCCATTGCTTTTTCACCGGGGTCCAAAAATTGGATTGCCAAGTTTTTTGAGCTTTATGAGCAAGGAATTTTTGCCATTGATGAAGAACTGATCCATCAAGACCTCGAGCATCTTACGCATTTTATTTCGCACCAAACTGGGCTCATTTACGGCACCCCAAAAACTTTCATCTTTTCAAATGCGCTCAATAAACAACAAATGAACACCGATGAGCAGCTCAAATTACTGCTCTTCGAAACGCATTTGTTTACTTATCTCAGAAAAAAACAGCAGCAAATTGACCCTACGGCCTTTATTGATTCGCTTATTCAGTTTTATGAGGGTACGCAACACTTAGGCTGGATCAAACGCATCCAACTGCGCTTGATCAAATCTCCTATCGGCAAATTAGAGCTGATCCTTGCCTCCAGAGTCAAAATAAAAACGACTTTTTTTGGAGTTAATTTTTGGCTCAATCATTTGTCGAACGCCTTTATTTTTCTAGACGTCATTCTTTACAGAGCTCATCTTGAAGGAAAGCAACAAAAATTTGATGCAGCCTATCAAGCAGCGGCAATTTCAGTGCTCAATGGCCTGCTTTTCGCTGGTTTTTCTGACCAAAAAATGGAAGAAAAAGAGCAAAAGATATTTAAACACTTCTTGGCATCTGCGGCCTTGCCGAAATCGATCCATTCTATTTATCAGCACCGATTAAAAATTGGCATTCCGCTCAAACTATTGAAGCAAGAATTAGTCAATGATCCATTACTGAATTTAATTACCTATGAATACGGTCACTTTCTTATTCAAGGCACCCATGAAATAAGTGAGCCCGAACGTCAAAAATTAATGACGTTAGGTAAGGTGCTCGATATGACCGAAACACAGATGTTGGCCTCCGAAGAACTTTGCAGCGCCTTTATTGCGCAAAGTAGTGCTGAGCAATTATTAGTTTATAAGCAATCTACAGAATCTAGTTTTGCTTACAAAGAAACCAGTAAGCGCTGGCTCAAAATCATTGGTAGAAACCGGGATCGACTCGTTGCGGAAATCAAAGAAAGCAAAGAGCTCATGGCGCTCATCCAGAAGTCCACCAAACAAGAACTCAGCCCCCAGGAAAAGGAGCAGGTCAAAGAACAAGTTTATGACATCTTGAAGTCTATGCCCTCTTTGGCGCTTTTTTTACTACCGGGCGGAACACTTATTTTACCTATCGTCATGAAACTCGTGCCGGAACTCATCCCCTCTTCTTTTAAAGTCAATGAAGTAGAGAAAAAACAACCTGAAAATGACCTGTAAAATCCATATTTATTTGCTCAACGATCTTTATTCACAAGAATTGGCCGATGCGGAGTTCAATGGTAAAGAATCTGCAGATAACCTCAGATACGAGTGGGAAGATGAACTTGAAATCAATACTGAAGTCAAGGAAGTGAAAGAATTGACTGAAGCTGTTTATACCTTGGCAGGTTATGACGAAAACGATGAAATGTTTGCCCATGAGATTCCGAACATGCATTTATTTGAAATTCACTCAGCCGATCACGCGCCAACATATGTAGGCGCCTCCAAGAGTATCGTTGATCGTTGTGAATTGACACAAGATCAAAATTCCTTTAAAATTGCTATCTTTTTGAAAGATTACGAACCAATGGCCAATCCGGTTCCGGGTATTTTTATCGCCTCCAAATCTTTTCCTAAAGCTCTGATCCGATGATAATTCTTAAGAATATCCTATTGCAATATGACAAGCCTATCCTAAAAGGCATCAATTTGCAAGTTAAACGCGGTGAAATTTTAGGGCTTGTTGGAAAAAGTGGCGCTGGAAAATCATCGTTACTCAAAATTTGCGCAGGACTACTCGATGCTTCGGAAGGTGAAATACACATTGATGGCAAAAAGCAATTGCCTGCCAGACACTTGTTGGTGCCTGGTTATCCCAGTATTGCCATCGTCAATCAAGATTTCAAGCTCGACCCTTTTCATACGGTGGCTGAAAACATCAAAGAAGTTATTTTACATTGGCCACACTCAAAAAGAGACCAAAGGGTTCAAAAACTATTGCAGCTCTTTGGCCTCAAAGAAATTAGTCAAACCAAAGCGCACTTGATTTCCGGTGGCGAGCAGCAACGCGTTGCAATAGCACGCGCCATCGCGGATCAACCCGACTACCTCTTGCTCGACGAGCCATTTGGTCACCTCGATGCCAATCTGAGGCAAAGGCTCAGTTCATACCTTATGGACCTCAGAGATACCGAAGATACTGGGATTGTTTTAGTTTCGCACGAAGGTCAAGATGTGCTCGGTCTCTGTGATCATATTTGCATTTTACAAAACGGAAAAATCTCCAAAAAATACCTGCCTGAAACCCTCTATTACCGCTATAACGCTCCTGAAAAAGCCCGACTCTTTGGGCCCCTAAATACTCTTAAATTAGGAGAAGAATTGGCGCATTTCAGACCCGATGAGTACAAAGCAAGCAATAAAGGAATTGCTTTGCATTTTGAACGTGCGGTTTTTGTGGGTGGTTTTTATCATAACTATTTTCGAACTGGAGCCAACGAACGCATTTTACTTTATGCTTTTGAGCCATTAAACCAACTGAGTCATATTGAAATCCAAAAAAAATAAGTCCATTCTTAAATTGGAAGTGCTGGCATTTTGGCAAGCACTCAAAGAGTATGTCCAACAAGGAGCATTTCACCATGGCGCTGCTTTGGCCTATTACACCCTTTTTGCCTTCATTCCTATTTTATACCTGACTACCTCCATTTACGGGCGCATAATTGGTGCTAAAAACATGCGGGTTATCGTTACTGATTTATTGCACGACGGCTTAGGCTTAACCGATTCAGACTCCATTCTGCATTTAGTTGATACGATGTCTATAGAAAAGCCCAGTTTTTTTCTTGAGCTCGTTAGTGTTGGCGTTTTACTCTATACGTGTTCGGCCTTCATGCTCTCTTTAAAGCGCAGCCTCAATGAGTTTTTCAACGTGACCAAAAAGAACCGCCACGAATCGAATCTTTTCATGGATCTTATCGGCTTTCGATTTATAAGTGTCCTTATGTTGGCTGTTTTTGCTTTAGTCATTATCCTATTTTACTTCGCTCAAGTCTTTGTTTTCTCCGCATTAAACAGTTGGATACATTGGCACAATGGCTTCATAGATTTCTCCTTTAAATTGTTGCAAATTGGCCTCACCATTTTGTCAAACGTGCTCATTTTTAGTTTGATTTTCAAATACATGCACGATGCGAAGGTCAGTTGGAAAGTTGCTTTGAAAGGGGCCATCTTGACGGCCGTTTTACTTTACTTTAGTCAATGGATTCTTAGTTATTATTTGCAGCACTTTTTTATGCTGGGGCAGCTCGGAATTGCCAATTCAATTTTCATGATGTTGGCTTGGGTCCATTATTCTGCTCAAATCATTTTCTTGGGCGCCAAATTTACCTATCAAGTAGGCAAGGCCACTGGCGATCGTATTTCATCTTAAATGACTGTTTACAAGAAAGAGGGTGGCTTGCGGAATTCTAATTTCGCATCTTTGAAAATACTCGATGTATTTCGAATGGTCAAGAGAAAACTCTTGTTGCCGCCTATCGGTACATAATAAAAAGACAGCGCCCAGCAATGCATGTTCCGATTCAAAGAGAAGTAGGCATTTGTTAATCTTCTTTCTTGCACATTGAAATTCATATTTCCAGAAATATTCCAACGTTTGGTGAAACTGATATCGCCACTCATGACCAGCGTCTGAACAAAATTCCAAGGAGCAGGGTTTTCTATGGAAATGTTTTGATTGGCCTGTATGCTATAGACATGTGAGAAATTCAATTTCCAAGGGATGTCATAATAAATGGCCATTTCTGGATGCAACGCAAAATAATTGAAATCGGCATTCCAATCTTGCTCATTGAAAAGGGTGCTGTGATCTTGGATTTTTTTGCGATCCTTTTTAGGCGCAAGCACCATTGTTGTAGTTAAGTTTGTAGTGGTAAGGCGGCCCAATTGCTGCCCTGTTTGCCAAGCGTAATCTTTGATGGTTTGCCCTGTTGAATTCCAACCATAAGGGCTCCAATTGGCATTCGAAACAAAATTAATCCAGTTGGCCGGGCTGATTCTTAAGTTCAAAGACAAGTTGGATAACTTCATGGTGTCTTTGGTGAAATCATAATTACCGGTTAAAGAGAACTGATCGATAAGCCGTATTTTTTTGAATCCGGTAAGCGTATCTTGTGCCGATTTGAATTTAATTTCAGCGGTATTATTCACGCCAAAAGTGAGTAATGAAGCAGACCGATTTGACCCAACGCTGTATACACTATTTTCAAAAGGTGAATAGGTAATCGGGCTTTGATTTGGCCCAGCGTTAACTGTTACCAACGGATTCCAACCGGGCGTATATCTATATCCAATATTTGGTGTAATTAAATGACGCAGTCTAGGCTGATTTTTACCTGCAAATTTGTAATAAGCATAAAGTACGGTAGTTGCACTTAAATTAAAATTAAGTTCATGCGAAACCGAAGGTTTATCAAGGGTGTCTACCTTAGTTTTGTTGGTCAGGGGATCATAGCTTTTTTGAATTTGCTGAAAATTGATCTTGTTTCCGTAGCTCAAGTTCGGATTAATTTTAACTGCATTATTAAACAGACCTGTACTGGTTTGAATGGTCAGGCCTTGACTAAAACCATTCATGAAACGCTGCCCAATAGCGGCATACGCTGCATTTGTCAGTAAGCTATCTTGAAACTGCGCTCGGTTTTGACCTTCAAAATTATAGGTGATGCCGATGCGCTGTATGGTCTTCTTCCAGTTTTTGTCTGCGGTTTCAAATGCATTTTTAAATGGAAAAACACGCGTTACATTGACATTGACTACCGGGCTGAGTAAGGAAATTGTTTTGGCTTTGGTGTTTTGCCTTAAAGACATTTTAAGACCCGTGGTGACGGGCTTTCCTGGGAAATTTCTAGCTAAATTGATATCCGAATTGAAGCTGTTGTTAAAATACTGCGGGTTAATTGGGTCTAAAGAATTTTTAGAATTATTGTCTGAAATGAAGTTGACATTCGATGAAAAATCCCAAAAAGGATTGGACTTAGGGGCTTTGCGATGCGACCAAATAACGGTCACTTTATTTTGCTTAATATTATTCGGAAAGCCACTATTGAACTGCTGAAAGCCCAAAGACAAACGCCCGTTGTAACCATAGCGTTTGGCATAATCGAGGTCATTGCGCAAGCCCCAAGAACCGCGGCTGTACAAATTGGCATATACCGAAGTTTGTAAGCGCTCATTGATCGGAAAATACCACCCGAGGTTTTGAAATCCGAAACCATAGGCGGAAAGTGGAATAAATTCTGGAAACAAAAGACCAGAGGTGCGTTCTTTCTGATTGGTTGGAATAAAAGCAAAAGGCAAACCCAATGGTGTCGGAATACCAGATACATACAAATTCATGGGGCCAGTAACAATGCGTTCGTTCGGAACAACAACACCTTTACTAAGCTGAAAATGATAATGAGGTTCGGGTAAGTCACAGGTAGTTAATATCCCTTTTCTGAGATGCAATTCGTCGTTGGCTTGGCGTTTGGCCGTACCCATTTTAAAATAAAATTCATCTTGTTTAATGGCCAAGGCCTTGATGTAGGCTTTTTCGGTGCGGTAATTGAGCTTCAGTGTTTCACAAGTGATGGTTTCTGAACCTTCGGTGAGTTCTGGAAATTCAACTTTGGCGCTATCGGTGTCGAGGCGAAACTTTGCTTCAATTTGACTGGAATCGAGATCGATGAGGATGTAACCCGCCTTAATAGAAAAGCCTTCGCTTTGTATTTCAGCAGCACCATACAGGTGAATGCGGCGATTTTTTACGTCGTGAAAAATTTTTTCGGAGGCCTTATATGTAACTATTTGGTTGAGACTCTCTCCACTCACAAAAAGGGTGTCTTGAGCCGTAACGAAACGCAAGGGACACATTATTAACAATGTGACGAAGAAAAGTTGTGCGATACTTAGTCGTTGACTCAAGAGGGGCTACTTAGATTTGTAATATGCAAGAAAAACACACAAAGCTACCAATTTTCAATGGCTTGCAAAAAAACGTCTACAGACTGTTTTTATTGGTTGGGCTCCTTTTCTTTTTTAAAGTAGCTACCCATGCGCAAACCGGTAAAATCAAAACAGTAGTTATTGACGCCGGTCATGGCGGACACGATCCAGGTTGTCATGGCGCAAGTAACAATGAAAAAGAGGTTTGTTTATCCATGGCCTTGAAGCTCGGTAATTTAATCAAGGAGCGTTATCCGGACATCAAAGTAATTTACACCAGAACTACAGATGTTTTCGTTGAACTTGCAGAACGCGCTAACATTGCCAACCGCAACAACGCCGATTTATTCATCTGCATTCATGCCAATGCGGGCAGCACAACTGCCTATGGTTCCGAAACTTATGTGCTTGGGTTGCACCGCACCGACGCGCAACAAAAAGTTGCAGAACGGGAAAATGCCAGTATCTCACTCGAAGACGATAAAGGAGCAAAATACCGATCCTATGACCTCACCCCTGATGGCATCATTGCGCTGCAATTTCAATTAGCTGTTTTTCACAGACAATCAATCTTGTTTGCCGAAATGATTCAGAAAGAATTCAAGCGCATTGGTCGTTATGATAGAGGAGTCAAGCAAGCTGGTTTTTTGGTGCTTTATAAAACCACGATGCCAAGCGTACTCATTGAAACTGCATTTCTACCTAATCCCACCGAAGAACGCTTAATTGGGACAGCAGAAGGACAGCAGAAAATGGCTCAGGCTATGTTTCAAGCGTTTGTCAATTTTAAAAATGCAACGGAGGGTAAAACAGCTACTACCGGAACTACCGAGCAAAAGCCAATTGAAACCAAACCCATCGAAAGTAAACCGGTAGAAAACAAACCTGCCGAAAGCAATGAGCAGGTCGTGAATAATACGGAGACCAAGACAAATTTATCTAAGGATACTGGACTCGTTTTTCGGGTGCAAATTGAAACCTCTACGCAAGTTTTGCCTAAAAACTCAAGTCGATTCAAAGGCCTTGAAGTATTTGAATATCAAGACAATACACTTTACAAATATTGTACTGGTACCTTTCCTAATGACCTCCAAGGCGCCAAAAACTATAAAAACGAATTGATTGAAAAGGGTTTCGAGCACGCTTTTGTTGTGGCTTTCCTCAACGGAGAGCGCATCAGTATTGAAAAAGCCATTAAATTAGCAGAAAATAAGTAGCTTGAAATTTACAAAAGAAATAAAGGCAGCGCTCATTGCTATTGTCGCAATTGTAATCCTCATTGCAGGTGTCAATTTCCTCAAAGGAAACAGTTTCTTTGGCGGCGATGACGTCTATACCGCCTATTTCCCAAATTCAGGGCAACTCATGGTGTCTTCCAATGTCACGCTCAACGGAGTTGAAATTGGCAAAGTTTTAAGCATCGAATCAATCCCAACCGGAGATTCCTTACACCGCGTAAAACTGTCTTTCAACATTCACAACCCAGATATTCGTTTGCCAAAAGGAACTTTCGTAGAAATCGGTGCCCTCGATTTTTTCAGTAAAGCACTCATCGTTCATTTGCCATTAGCTGGCAACGGTCAATTTTACAAAGAAGGCTCAACTATTCCTGGGCGCTTGTCTGTAGACATGGTTTCTCAAGTTAAAGCCTACGCAGATCCTATTTCTCAGAAACTTCAAACCATGATGCTCTCCATTGACAAAATGGTAGGATCGCTCTCCTCTTTCTGGGATACCACTGCTACTTCTGAACTCGAAGGCAGCCTTAAGCAAGTTAAGTTAACGATTAAAAAATTAGGTCGTGTTGCCGACGAACTTCAAGGTTTTGTAGCCTCAGAAAGAGCACAGTTTAGTAAAATCATGGCCAATGTTGAGGCCATAACACTAAACCTCAAACGCAGCAATGACCAAATCACTGGCATCATTGGCAACACTAGAAAAATCACAGATGACCTCGTTACTGCCGATTTCAAAGGCACCATCTTAGATGCCCAAACGACGCTCAAAAAATTCAACATGGTGTTGGCCGAGGTTGAGAAAGGTCAAGGCACACTTGGCAAACTCATCCACGACGAAAAACTCTACACAGAGCTCGTGAATACCAACAATGATCTTCAAAATTTAGTCACAGATCTTCAAGCGCACCCTGAACGCTATGTTCATTTGTCGCTTATAGGAGGGAAATCTAAAGGCCTACAACTTTCAAAGAAAAACGAAGACAAGCTTCAAAAAATGCTCGACAGCTTGCCTGAATAATCGATCATCATGCAACAACTACTCTTTGGCGTTCTTACGCTCTTCAGCTTTGGTTTTTTTGCGTTCAACCTACGTAAAATTTCCCAAAATATTCATTTAGGCCAGGCCCTAGACCGCTCAGACAACAAAGCCGAGCGCTGGCGCACCATGTTGCTAGTAGCTCTTGGTCAAAAGAAAATGTTTAGCCGTCCAATTCCAGCTTTGCTCCATTTGGCACTCTATTCCGCATTTGTCATCACACAAATCGAACTGATTGAAATTTTAGTTGATGGCCTAAGTGGCTCACATCGCTTTTTCCAAGACAGCCTAGGTGCTTTCTATACCTTCATGATCAGTTTTATTGAACTTTTATCTGTTCTCGCTTTTTTCGGAACGCTGGCTTTTTTAGCACGTCGAAATATGCTCAAGCTGCCACGCCTCAATATGAAAGAACTCGCAGGATGGCCTACGCAAGATGCCAACCTTATTCTCATTATGGAAATTGTGCTCATCGCCTGCATATTCACCATGAACGGCGCTGATGAAGCAGCGCTTCAATTGAAAAGTAAGTCTGGTAATGGCTTTCTGATTAGTTCCATTGTTGGCCCTTTATTTTTTGGTTCTATCCAAGATTTGCACACCCTTCACCTACTTGAACAAATAGGTTGGTGGGGACACATCATTATGGTCTATACCTTTATGAACTACCTTCCTTACTCCAAGCACCTACACATTTTCATGGCTTTCCCGAATACTTATTATTCCAAACTTGAGCCAAAAGGACAGTTTACAAACATGCAAAGCGTGACCAACGAAGTCAAACTGATGCTTGACCCCAACGCTGATCCTTATGCGGCTGCTCCTACTGATGCCGCTCCTGCTCGTTTTGGCGCCAAAGATGTCACCGACCTTACCTGGAAAAACCTCATGGATGCCTATAGCTGCACTGAATGTGGTCGTTGTACATCAGCTTGCCCCGCTAACACAACCGGCAAATTACTTTCACCGCGCAAAATCATGATGGATACGCGTGATCGCATGGTTGAACTCGGTGATTTCAAACGAAAAAATGGTCCAGATGCCGAGGATGGCAAGAGCTTACTTGGGTCCTATATCACAGAAGAAGAACTTTGGGCTTGCACCAGTTGTAATGCATGTGTTCAAGAATGTCCAGTAAATATTGACCCACTCTCCATTATTATCGATCTACGTCGCTTCCTTGTAATGGAAGAATCCAAAGTACCAACCGAATTAACCGGAATGCTCACTAACATTGAAAATAACGGTGCACCTTGGCAATTTGCAGCCACCGAGCGCTTGAATTGGGCAAACGAAGATTAAGAAAATTATAAGCAGATGAGTCTACAAGTACGTACAATGGCCGACATGATGGCCTCAGGAGAAACGCCAGAAATCCTATTTTGGGTAGGCTGTGCCGGTTCTTTCGATGATCGCGCTAAAAAAATTACCAAAGCGCTCGTCAAGATTTTAAATCATTGCAAAGTCAATTTTGCCGTGCTTGGTAGTGAGGAAAGTTGCACTGGTGACCCCGCCAAACGAGCTGGAAACGAATTTACATTTCAGATGCAAGCGCTCATGAATATTGAACTGCTCAATGGATATGAGGTGAAAAAAATTGTAACGGCTTGTCCACATTGTTTCAATACGCTTAAAAACGAATATCCTGGCTTAGGTGGAACCTATGAGGTCATTCACCACACACAACTGATCCAAGACCTCATCAATACAGGTAAACTCACATTAGCTGACAACGGCACTTTCAAAGGCAAGAAAATCACTTTCCACGACCCTTGTTATTTAGGCCGAGCCAATGATGTTTATGAAGCGCCAAGAGCTTTGATTGAAAAACTGGATGCCGCCTTAGTAGAAATGAAACGCTGCAAAACCAATGGCCTTTGTTGCGGTGCAGGTGGCGCTCAGATGTTTAAAGAAGCTGAAAAAGGCAACAAAGAAATCAATATCGAACGTACCGAAGATGCCCTAGAAACCAAAGCTGGCATCATTGCAACTGGCTGTCCGTTTTGCAATACCATGATGACAGACGGCGTCAAGCATTTCGAAAAAGAAGAAGACATCAAAGTACTCGATATCGCAGAACTTATAGCCAATGCCGCAGACCTATAATTTACCCGCTCAATTTGATGCAAGTTGTCGCGTTTGGGTCTTTATCTCAGACAGAAAGCTAAGTGCAACAGAAAGTGCTTGGGCCAATGAGCAGTTAGCGCAATTTACTGCAACTTGGCAAACACATGGCCAAACCATGAATGCTACAGGTTTTGTTTTTGAAGACCTAGCTTTGGTACTCGTAGCCAATGAAGAAGGCGTAAAGGCATCTGGCTGTTCTATGGATAAAATCAATCATGAGGTCAAACGAATCTCAGAAGAAATCGGTATCAATTGTCTGGATCGCATGAATACGCTTGTTCAAGAAAACGGCGAATGGATTTTGGCGCGTTACGATGCCAATGAGCAAAGACGATGCATTACTGCTGCTACACTAGCGCTCGGTGCCGTTATTGGTTAGGGGCGCTTGCATTTCTTAACTTTTTCCAGGCCTCATACACCCACCTACCCCAAACTATTGTCAAAATAGGGAAAACAAGCACAACAAGCTTGTTAAACTGCCAGGCTGCTTGAAATTCAAAATGCACAAGGTGTTGTACAGCACGCGTGAGTCCGCACGCAAAACATTGTTGATCCAACAACAATACGGAAAGGCATAAGGACTGCCCTTTATCAAAAAAAGAGGCGGGGAGGCTCACCAAAATAATTGGTATAGCCAAAAGCCCGCCTAAACGAATTTTTAAAAATATTTTATTTGTAGCGGCCAACGATGATCAAGGCATGAATGATACCAGGGAAGCCACATAGAATGGTCCATAAAAGATTGTAAATAACTATTTCCGTATCCCAATCTGTCACTAAACCTACTGCAACCGGAGGCAAGAAAAAGCACAATAAATAGATGAGTAACATCGGCACATCGTCGGAGGAAGAATCTGATGTTTTCTTAAGTACATGAACAAGGCGCTGCGCCTTTTTACTAGCTGCCTTAACCGTTGTGTGTGTTGCTTTAGAACTGCTTTCTTTGACGAAATATTGCTTCACAACAGCACGCAATTGTTGTGTTTCAGATGAAGTTTCATTCACAACTAATTCCTGAGTTGAAGCGTTGACCTTGTATCCTTGTAAAGGATGTGTAGCAATTTGTGCATCAGTTGAACGCGTTTCCTTTGCCGAATTATCTGCTTCCATTGATTTTTGCGCTTTGGTGCTCACTGCAGAAATTTCCTCAGTAGTGACTTGTTCTGGCTGTTGGTTTTTCACTTTTAACGAGCTATGCCATTGGACATTATATCCATTGCGATAAACGCGTTTTTCTAAGGTACAAGCTCCTAATAAAAGCAAAGAAACAAGTGAGAAGAGTGTAATTTTTTTCATGGTTATAATTTAATTGATGTTTATACCTAAAGATAACAATAATCCATTTTGAAATAAAGTTTTCAAAATTTTATTGGATTTGGAGCAAAAACTGAAAAACTACGCTGATCAGTATCCACCCATACCACCTGCAAGCTGTTCAATTGGGTGCCAGGTCGTTTTGATTTCTTGAAAATCTGTGATGTATTGCATTCCTTGGGCACTTGCTTCAGAAAAATCTTGAGTCTGAATAATACAACGCTTCAGATTATCTATCGCAGACTCTTGCGCACTTACCATGAGTTCGGTAGGTAATTTTGCCAAACAGAGGGCATTGACATCCATATGGCCCGCTAATGTCGGGAGCATTTCAGCTACATTTCCTGTCAAGATATTGACAACACCACCCGGTACATCTGAGGTAGCTAAAACTTCACCCAAGGTGATTGCACAAAGTGGTTTTTTAGAATTGGCAAGGAGCACTACAGAATTGCCGCCCGCAATGATTGGGAGCATTTGAGAAACTAGACCGCTCAAAGCAGTCTCTTGACAAGCAACTATGCCCACCACACCCATAGGTTCGGGTACTGAAAAATTAAAATGCGAAGAAGCAACTGGGTTCACGCTAGAGCTGAGGGCTTGGTATTTATCGGCCCAACCCGCATAATAAACGCAACGGTCAATAGCAATTTGTACTTCTTGACTTGCCTCTTGAATGGAAGCACCTAAACTGCACATTTCCTCTATCAATTGTGCTTTTCTACCCTCAAAAACTTCGGCAATGCGATATAGAATTTGGCCTTTGTTAAAAGCGGTTTTTGCAGCCCAAGAACTTTGAGCTTTGCGCGCAACTTGAACCGCATTTCTGACATCCTTTTTTGAAGCCAAACAGGCATTGGCAATAGCCTTTCCATCAGGAGATTCAACTAAATAAGAACGTCCGCTTTCAGTACGCGGAAATTGTCCGCCGATATAAAGCTTATAGGTTTTGAGAATTTCCATTAGTTGATGAATTTTAAATAAGCACTGAGGCCATGCAAGCCTCCTTCACGACCAAAGCCGCTTTCTTTGTAACCTCCGAACGGTGAGGCCGGATCAAATTTATTGTATGTATTGGCCCAAACAACACCCGCTTGTAATTGACTACTGAGACCAAAAATGCGTGCGCCTTTGTCAGTCCAGACTCCGGCTGCCAAACCGTAGGGCGAGTTGTTTGCTTTTTGCAAAACCTCATCGATAGTTCTGAAAGTTTGAATGGTGAGCACGGGCCCAAAAATTTCCTCTTGGGCAATGCGTGCACTTTGTGCTACATCTGTAAAAAGGGTTGGTGGGCAGTAATACCCTTTGGCAGGCAAATGGCAACTTGGCTGATACATCTCCGCACCTTCTTCAACTCCAAGTGAAATATAGCGCTCAATGGTTTCCAATTGCTTTTTAGAATTAATGGCACCAATATCTGTGTTTTTATCTAACGGATTACCTACATAAATGCTTTGTAAACGGAACTTTAATTTCTCAATAACACGTGTTGCGATTGATTCTTGCACGTAAAGTCTTGATCCCGCACAACAAACGTGTCCTTGGTTGAAGAAAATGGCATTGATTACTCCTTCAACAGCTTGATCGATTGGGGCATCTTCAAGAATGATATTGGCCGATTTTCCACCAAGTTCTAAAGTGAGCTTTTTATCGGTTCCGATACAGGCTTTTTGAATTTGCTTTCCTACAGCCGTACTTCCTGTAAAAGCAATTTTATTGACGTCCGGATGGGCTACTAAAGCCGCTCCGCTATCGCCATAGCCGGTAACAATATTTACCACACCTGCTGGTAAACCCGCCTCTTGGCAAATTTCAGCAAACTTAAGTGCTGTTAATGAGGTGGTTTCAGCAGGTTTGAGAACTACAGTGTTACCGCAAGCCAAGGCCGGCGCAATTTTCCAGGCCAACATTAAAAGCGGAAAGTTCCAAGGTGTAATTTGTGCAGCTAGACCGAGCGCTGCTACTTCTCTGCCTGCAAAAGCCTCTTGAAGTTTATCGGCCCAACCAGCGTAATAGAAAAAATGATTGCAAGCCAACGGAACATCAACATCTCTTGATTCTTTGATCGGCTTGCCCCCATCTAGGGTTTCAAGCACTGCCAACTCTCTGGATTTTTCTTGCATGAGCCTCGCAATGCGAAATAAATACTTTCCACGCTCAGCACCACTGAGTTTGGACCACACATTTTCGTATGCCGACCGAGCAGCTTGAACCGCTAAATCAATATCTTGTGCTTGTGCCCATGCGATTTTTGCCAAATGGCTTTCATCTGCAGGATTGACTGAATCAAAATAGGTTTTTGACAGCGGTGCTTGCCACTGACCATTGATGAAAAGCTCATATTGCGCTTTGATTTGAACCACAGCTGTTGATTCTAAAGAGGGTTCTAGGTTCCAGTTGGTAGAGCTCATAATTAATCGATTGAAAAGTAGGATGCTGACTGGTATTTTCCCGTCAATTGTTTTTGATATTGCATCAGGAGGTCGTTGGCCAAACTACTGGCGCCAAAACGGTACCATTCGTTGTTCAACCAAGCCTCACCAAGCACTTCTTTCACTAATAAAAGGTGTTGTAAAGCAATTTTTGCAGAAGAAATACCACCTGCTGGCTTCATGCCAATCATTTGACCTGTTTTGTCATAATGATCTTTGATGGCAGTAAGCATCGTAAGCACAACTGGAAAAGTAGCTGCAGGCTGAATTTTTCCGGTCGAGGTTTTAATAAAATCGGCACCAGCCGCAATAGCTAAGGTTGAAACGCGCTTCACTTGATCGAGTGAATCGAGTTCGCCTGTTTCAAAAATGACTTTGAGCCTGGCTGAACCGCAAAGTTCTTTAATGGCTGCAATTTCGTCAAAAACAAAGTTGTAGTCACCGGCTAAGAACCGGCCGCGTGAAATCACCATATCAATTTCGTCGGCACCGTGTTCAACGGCATGTAGCGTATCTAGTTTTTTTACTTCAAAAGGCGCTTGACCAGCAGGAAAAGCGGTAGAAACTGCGGCAACCTTAATGGCTGTATGAGCTAAGGCTGCTTTTGCTACCCCAACCATTGTCGGAAAAACACAAACTGCTGCCACAGTTGGCAACCCGTCAGCTTGATCGTGAAGATGCTGGGCTTTATAGCACATTTGACGCACTTTTCCGGGCGTGTCTTTTCCTTCAAGTGTGGTGAGGTCAATCATGGAGAGTGCCATGCGCAAACCTTGAAGTTTTGCTGGACCTTTTAAGCTTCTTGTTTGGATTTTTGCAATGCGCTCTAGGCTGCCAATTTGGTCAACTGGCGCAACGCTGTTTAAAAGCACAGAGAAATCTGTAAGGGATGTATTGGGCTGCATTGACCCAAAGTTAAGAAAACTTGGCTTTGAGTAACTTACTCTTCGTCGGTGTCGTCGTCTTCAGCGGTGTCAGCATCGTAGTCGTCATCTTCGTCGTCAGAGTCGTCGTCGAGTTCGTCATCTTTGATGTCGTCCACTTTGTCGAAGTCATCTTCAAAGTCGTCTTCGTCCTCGTTGACAACAGGCTTAGCCTTAGGCATGACCTTATTGATCTTTACCAAGTAAATGACCTCGTCTGTTTCCCAGACCAAAGCATCTAGGACCTCTCCCGTTGGGGTTTTGATGGTCGTTAAATGATTGATGTATCCGTCAGGGAAATCCTTGAGGATTTGTTTTTTCTGCTCAATAGTGAGTTTGTCGTAGCTGATGATTGCTCTTCTTTTTGACATAGGAAAGACAAGTATTTAAGGGCAAAATTATATTTTTTGCGTTTGTAGCAAACACCTAATTCAAAATTCTTAAAAAATTTATTTTCGAAATAAGTAATAATACGGATTAAGTACTTAAAAGCCAGGTAAGGACAGCGTTTTTTAAATACCTTTGTCAAAACATTTTTTCGAGCATGTCCAAATCCAAAAGCGCCTTTTTTTGTCAAAACTGTGGTTATGAAGCCCCTAAATGGCTTGGTAAATGCCCAGGATGTAAAGAATGGAACACTTTTGTGGAAGAGCGCACTGAAAAAACGCCCAAACATGTGGTTAGCTTTTCAAAATCAAACCAAGCGCAGCAAGCTGTTTTAATTCAAGAGGTTCAAAAAAGCGAAGAGAGCCGCATTCCGTTGCAAGATTTTGAACTCAATCGTGTGCTAGGCGGAGGCATTGTCCCAGGATCAATCAATTTGTTGGGTGGTGATCCCGGTATCGGAAAATCAACTTTACTTTTGCAATTAGCCATCAAAGAGCAACTTAAAGTGCTTTATGTTTCTGGCGAAGAGTCCGAACAACAGATCCGAATGCGCGCTGAAAGACTCGGCCTAGACAACCAACAGTGTTTTCTACTCACCGAAACAAATTTGCAGCAGGTTTTGCTTCAAGCCGAAGCTATTCAACCACAACTGCTCATCATAGATTCTATTCAAACGCTTTATACTGATAGTGTAGAAAGCTCTCCTGGCTCAGTAGTTCAAGTGCGCGAGTGCACGGCCAACTTACTGCGCTTTGCCAAGCAAACTGACATTCCTATTTTTCTAATTGGCCACATCACCAAAGATGGCACCATCGCTGGGCCCAAAGTACTTGAGCACATGGTTGATGCCGTTTTACAATTCGAAGGTGACCGCCATCATATTTACCGTTTGCTGCGCAGTATTAAAAACCGCTTTGGCTCCACCAATGAACTCGGTATTTACAGCATGCAAGGCGATGGCCTGCATCCGGTAGCAAATCCTTCAGAAGTTTTGGTTTCCATCGGCTCTGATGCACTCAGCGGTGTTGCAGTGGCTTCCATGGTAGACGGCATCAGGCCTTTACTCATTGAAGTTCAAGCACTGGTTTCCTCAGCGGCCTATGGCACACCTCAGCGCTCGTCTACGGGTTTTGATGTCAAAAGACTCAATATGCTTCTTGCGGTACTGGAAAAACGTTGCGGCTTCCGTTTGGCCGCAAAAGATGTATTTCTAAATATTGCAGGCGGAATCAAAGTCGATGACCCTGCCATTGACCTCGCCGTAGCGATGGCTATTTTGTCATCCAACGCCGACATCGCCATTGACAAAACCATTTCATTTGCAGCCGAGATCGGCCTTAGCGGTGAACTCAGACCCGTCAACCGTTTAGAACAACGCCTTTCCGAACTTGAAAAACTCGGCTACAAAAAAATCATTGTTTCTAAATATTCAAAAGGAATCAAGGGTCACAAATATCAAATTGACATCATTCCATGTACGAAAATTGAAGAGGTCGTACGTGCCGTTTTTGCTTAACTATGCCCAGACTCATCCTTGTTCCTACCCCTATCGGCAATCTCGAAGACATCACACTCCGAGCACTACGCATTTTAAAAGAAGCACCGCTCATTTTTGCCGAAGACACCCGAGTTACCAATAAGCTGTTGCAACACTTTGAAATCAAAAAGAAAGTGTTGGCCTTTCACGCGCACAACGAGCACCGTTTTTTAGAGAAAACCATAGAACTCATCCAACAAAATGAAAACTGCGTGTTGGTTTCAGATGCAGGCACCCCAGGGATCTCTGACCCCGGTTTTTTACTTGTTAGGGCTTGCGTTCAAGCTGGTATTGAAGTAGAGTGTTTGCCTGGTCCTACGGCTTTTGTCCCGGCGCTTGTTGCCTCCGGATTCCCTTGCGACAAATTTGTTTTTGAAGGGTTTTTACCCCACAAAAAAGGGCGCCAAACTAAAATTCAGGCCTTAGCCAACGAAAATCGGACAATCGTTCTATATGAATCACCGCACAGAATTGCCAAAACACTTACTCAAATGTGTGAATGGCTAGATCCTCAGCGCGAGGCTTGTGTCGTTCGTGAAATCAGTAAGAAATTCGAAACGTATCACCGCGGCACCCTAGAAAGTTTGAAGCACTATTTTGAGCAACACGATGCTAAAGGAGAAATCGTATTGCTTCTGAAAGGGAGCGCCGAATAATTGCGCCTTTTTAGCTATTTTTGAGGGTGCAATTTCAGCAAATTATTGGTCAAGATGCTTTAAAGCAAGATTTTATCCGTGAGATTCAATCTGGAAAAATTGCGCATGCTCAACTTTTTCATGGCCCAGCCGGAAATGGAGGGCTACCCTTGGCCTTGGCTTTTGCGCAATATCTGTTTTGTCAAAACCCAAGCCCTACAGACAGTTGTGGCACTTGCCCCTCTTGTCAAAAAGTAAGCCAACAACAACACCCCGACCTCCACTTTGTGTTTCCAGTTGTCTTGACGCTCGGACGTGTTTCTGATGTTTTTATAGAAGATTGGCGCAAGCAATTGCAGGTCAAACCCTATTTTGATCTTTTCGAATGGACTGAACGCATTGATAACAAAATGCGCAAACCCATCATTGCCACAGATGAAAGCAAGGAAATCATCCGCAAGCTGAATCTGAAGTCTTATGAAGGAGGGTACAAAGTCATGATCATTTGGCAACCCGAAGAGATGAACGCAGATTGTGCCAATAAACTGCTCAAAATCTTAGAAGAACCACCAGCCAAAACCATTTTTTTACTCGTTTGTGAAGATGCGAGCAAGCTAATGATTACGATTCAGTCAAGAACGCAATTGGTTCGGATTCCAAAGATCGCCGACGAAGCACTGAGTGCTTATTTGCAGCAAAAACAGCAACTTTCTGCCACACAAGCCGATTCAGTAGCTGCCTTTGCAGAAGGATCAGTGTTGGCTGCCTATCAGTTCTTAGAGGCCAACGAAAATCAAGATCAACAACGCGAACAATTCATTCAATTGATGCGTGTTTGTTACAAAAAAGATGTACTCGCCATGATGGATTGGGCAGAAGCCCTCGGTAATATCGGTAAGGAAAGGCAAAAATTGTTTTTGCAATATGCATTGCACATGTTGCGTCAGAGTCTCCTCACCAACTATATGGGAGATATTTTGACTAAAGTTTCCAAAGAAGAAGCGGCCTTTCTAGACAAATTTGCACCCTTTATAAGTGGCAATAACATCCGTGAATTCATGGAAACTTTTGACGACGCCTATTACCACCTAGATCGAAATGCAAACGCAAGAATTTTATTCACGCAATTGTGTTTTCAAACGATGCGTTACATTCATCAGGCATAACTTTCACGTATAATTTATTATCTTTACCTCAAAAAAAATCTAATGGGTTGTGCGTCTTGTAGTAGTGGTGGAGGAACACCGAATGGTTGTAAGAACAATGGTACTTGCAGCTCAGGCGGATGCAACAAACTCGAGGTTTTTGATTGGTTATCCAACATCAGTATGCCTGAAGGGCAAAGTGCTTATGAATTGGTAGAAGTTCGTTTTAAGAATTCTAGAAAAGCATTTTACCGCAATTCCAATAACTTAAGTTTACAAGTAGGTGACGTTGTTGCCGTTGACACGGCACCGGGTTACGATATTGGTGTTGTTTCTGCACTCGGTGAATTAGCCCGCATTCAAGTTCAAAAGAAAGCGCCAAATTTAAAAGTTGCCGAATGCAAGAAAATCTTTCAAATCGCCAATCAAGAACAAATTGACAAATGGATCCAAGGTCGTGGCCTTGAACGCGATCTCTTGACGCAGTCCAGAACCTTAGCATTAAACCTCAAACTCGACATGAAAATTTCCGATGTCGAGTACCAAGGAGACCTCTCCAAAGCTACTTTTTACTACACTGCTGAAAGTCGTATCGATTTTCGTCAGCTCATCAAAGACATGGCAGACCGCTTCAAAGTGCGCATTGAAATGAGACAAATTGGCTCGCGTCAAGAAGCTTCTCGCCTCGGCGGCATCGGCTCTTGTGGTCGCGAGTTGTGCTGTAGTACCTGGCTCACCGATTTCAGATCCGTTTCTACGTCTGCAGCTCGATACCAACAATTATCTCTGAACCCACAAAAATTAGCGGGTCAGTGCGGGAAGCTTAAATGCTGCCTCAATTACGAGCTTGACATGTACCTAGATTCTATCAAGTCGATGCCCAAGATTGATGGCAAACTGCACACAGAGAAAGGCGATGCCATTCACATGAAAACCGATGTTTTCAAACGCATAATTTGGTACGCCTACAAAGGAGAAACCGGAATGGTAGCCCTGAGCCCAGAGCGCGTAGCTGAAATCAAAAAACTCAATAAAGAAGGTGTCAAACCTAAAGACCTCGCCGAATACGCACAAGTCAAAGAAAAAGTTGAAGAAATTGGTTACCAAAATGTGGTGGGTCAAGATAGCCTTACCCGTTTTGAAAAATCCTTCTCAAACAACAAGAAAAGAAGACCAAATCGCAAACCACGCAAACCGAATCCTGGAGGGCCTAAAAATGAAAAAGCTCAGTAGTCTGTTTCTCTTGTCACTGATCTTGGTTTCTTGCACGCAAGAAGCCGTTTACAACAAATCTTTTAAGTTTCAAGATGAAGTTTGGAATCAGAACGTGAAGCCTAGCTTTGAGGTTGATATTCAAGATACTTCGGTGGCCTATGATTTTGTATTCACACTCAGAAGCACCACAGACTACGCCTATAATAACCTTTGGGTTTTTCTTTCAAGCACGCCACCAACTGGCAAATCAGCCCGCGAGCCCTACGAAATCAAAATGGCTTACCCCGATGGTAATTGGATTGGCAAAAAATCAGGCACAATCGTAGAACACGAACTCATTTTCCCCAAAAGAAAGTTACCCTTTAAAGGAAAATACCGATTTACGCTTGAGCAAGCAATTACGCAAAAAGTTGTTGATGAAGTACTTGACCTCAGCCTAGAGGTAAGAAAAAGCGAAGAACAATAATTGCATGCCCCGTTTCCGTTCACTTACACAAGAAGAGCTCAAAGCACTTGAAACCGAGTTCAAGCAATTCTTGATCATCAATCAGCTTTACGACAAAGAGTGGCGTGAACTTGCTGCCAAAGATCCGCAAAAAGCCCAAGAATTTATTGACCTCTTTTCGGATATCGTTCTGGAAAAAACCTACAGTAAGGCGCAAGGATTGGTGCAAATGGGTCGTGATTTCATTGCGTTGTTTTTTCTGCAAGAAACCAAATGGCAATTCATGCATTTTCAATTTCAACACGATATTGATGCAGAAGCCCATGACTTGACGCGTTTTTTATCCTATTTGCAAACTCATCTCGCTTCAGTAAACATTCAAAAAGGAGTTAAAAACGCTCCTGCCAACAAAGCTGAAGCCGTGCATCAAATCATCGCGCAAGGAGCGCAACTGCTTAACACTGAAATGACTGAAAAAATCAGTGTTTTTTTCCAAGATTGATGCTGCGTCATATCTTTTTTTGATAGCTAAAGCATCTTTTTTTGGTCAATTCCGTTTATACCTCTAAATTTGAGATATTATCACCTAAATAAAACTACATGAAACTAGTGCGTTTTGCCTTTTTAGCTTCTCTCTTATTGTTCATCGGTTCGGCCTGTATTGAGCACGAAGTGATTCCACCGCCAAGCAATAAAGTAGACCTCAATGCAAGCTTTGCCGCTACCATTAATGGCACGCAAATAGAACTCACACAAAATGTAAACAAGTATTTAGGCTTCGCTATTGATACGCAAGTAATTAATACGGCTCCAATATTATCTCGTCAAATTTTCATGGCAGGAATGGCCTCCATTTCTAACCCGCAAAATATTACGCTTACTTTCGGTAGTCTTGAATGGGATGCAACTGGTAATTCAGCACCAACGCTTCCGATGTTCAATGACTTCCACATGACCAATTCAGATACGCCAATTCCGTTCAAGGATATGGCTTCTTTGGTGGCTAATAGCGCCGATGGTGTTCAAGTAACCTACACAGACAACACCGGAAAAATCTGGATTTCACGCGAAAGCCAACCTATGGGTCAAATTGCCAACTTTACTATCCTTAAGCAAGCATCCGATGCTTCAGGAGACTACTCTTTATTTGAAGTTACCTTTAGCTGTACAGTTTGGTATGTTGATTCTCAAACTGGTGTTGAAGAGTCTATACAGATTTCCAACGCGAAATTCAGAGGTTGGTTCAAGCGCTAACCTATGTTGAACTAATACGCCTACATGAGTGAAGCACTCAAAATAGCAATCATAGGCGACTACAACTTCACCTACAACTCGCACCACGCGACAAATCTTTCCTTGGACCATGCTGCCGAGTTCCTTGAAATCGAGCTCAATTATTATTGGATCAAAGTCAACGAGGCGCTTCAACAAAAAAAGCCCTTTTTCGAACAATACGATGGCATTTGGGTGGCACCTGGCCCCTATTTAAACCCATTTTTTCTATCTGGAATCTTCAAGCAATTATTTGAATTATCTATTCCAGTCTTTTTAACTGGTGAATGTTTCAAGCTATTTATTGATCAACTGATTTCAGCAAATAACTTAAATCCGTACGGAGAAAAACTGATATCTGAGAATTTAATTGCAGGCTCTCATTTTGAAAGAATTGAAGTTTTTCCATTTTTCAATATGTAAAAACCATTATTAATAGGAGGGGTAGGCATGAAGCTAGTATCTTCCAAGCTACCTTCTTTGTAGAGTTTATTAATTACTTCTGTATCTA
>JAURHO010000088.1 GCA_030833265.1 Crocinitomicaceae bacterium
GCCTTAGTGCTGTAGATACTGAAACAGAAGAAATTATTCTCAAAGAACTCGAGAATTTTGCTAAAAACAGGGCAACAATAATCGTTTCTCATAGAATTTCTACCATCAGAAATGCCACAAAAATCATCGTTTTAGAAGCTGGTCAGATAATTGAATCGGGTACACACACCGAATTAATGTCGCAAAAAGGTGCTTATTTTGACATGTATCAATTACAGTTACAGCAAGAGTTAGAGGCAAAAAATACCCAGTCTTAATATCTTATTAACAGCTAGTTGTGCATCTTTTTTTGAAACAATAACGCAATCGATTGCGTACATTCGGTCAAACCATAAAACAAACAACTATGAAAAAATTAATGATTTTTGTAGGAGCTTTAACATTGACTGGGTCATTGTTTGCTCAAAAGCCTGCTAGTGATGATGCACGTTATTCATTAGAAGGTCTTGCTAATTTAAATACCAGTAATGGTATGAACTTCACAGCGCCTTCTTTGCGTTTGCGTTATTTTGTCAATGACAACATTGCTGCTCGTGTACAATTCGGATTTGGTGGCGACGGCTCATCTGTCGTAAACACCCCAAGTAAAGAATCGCATTCTTATGCAAACCCTGCTGGTGGCGACAACGGAACAGTTGATATCGCAAGAAGTGCATGGGATCTCAAACTTGGTGGTGAATACCACTTAGCAGGAACAGACAAAATGTCTCCGTACTTTACCGCAAACGTTGGCTTTGGTAAAGGTTCTGAAGAACAAACTTGGACGAACGTTTTCTACGATGCATCAGGCGATCTTGCTTATGCTCAAGGAATGAGCGTAGCTGCTTCTGGTGGTTACGGTACATTTAGCTGGGGACTCGGCGCAGGTTTTGACTACTATGTAGCTGATAACCTTTATTTAGGTCTTGAGTTGAACCTTACAAGCACTACTAAAACAACTGAAAACACGATTCAAGAGATTACTTCTCCACTTGGTACACAAACAGTAACCACTTTGGGAAATAAAATGACTTACACCAATATTGGTGCAGCTCATGGATCTGTTCGTATTGGTTGGAGATTCTAAGAATCAAACAACTTTCAATTTAGGGGGAGCTTCGGCTCCCCTTTTTTATTGCATTATTTTTAACTTTGCAGCATGGATTTAAGAAAACACGTTGAAGTTTGCTTCACGCCCGGAGAATACCCTTATTATAAAGATGAATTTGAAATCGTGGTTGTTATTGACGTACTCAGGGCAACTTCAGCCATTTGCGCAGCCTTTGACAACGGCATTAATTCAATCATTCCAGTACCAACAGTAGAAGAAGCTTGGGCCTATAAACAAAAAGGATATTTAGCTGGTGCAGAACGCAAAGGTCAAATTGTCGATGGTTTTGATTTTGGCAACTCGCCATTTTCTTACATGCGTGAAGATTTCAAAGGACAAGACGTCGTACTCACCACAACAAATGGTACAAAATCTTTAGATGTTGCCAAAGACGCAGAAATTGTAGTGGTTGGATCTTTCTTAAATTTAGACGCACTTTGCAAGTGGCTCGCCACTCAAGATAAAAACGTACTTTGCCTCTGTTCAGGCTGGCAAGACAAGTTCAACCTAGAAGACACCATCTGTGCCGGAGCCATTTGTCAGTATTTAATCGGAACAGGGAACTACATTTCTGACGAAGACTCCTCTATTGCTGCAAAGTATCTCTACCTTTCCGCCAAAGACAACTACTTTGGCTATTTGAAGTCGAGCTCGCACCGCAGACGCTTAAAAAATCTCAACCTCAATGAAGACATCAAGTATTGTCTGACTCCTAACCAAACGGAGGTCATTCCAATACTCAAAGATGGCAAACTCATTCAACTCTCGTAAAAAAACACTTTGGCTACTCCTCCTTTGTAGCTTTTCTTTTTTCCTGACTTCAACACAAAATCAATCTCAGTGGGGCTTTGCAGGTCATCAGCGCATCAATGAATTTGCTGTTTATTTACTCCCACTAGAGCTTCAGCAGTTTTTTATGGCGCATCAAGAGGTGCTCATTGCGCAAGCAGTTGCCCCCGATCAACGCCGCTATATCCAAGAGGCAGAAGCGGCACGTCATTACATCGACCTCGATCATTACTACAATCCAGGTGAAAATCCGTTTTGGAATCTTCCACAAAATTGGACAGAAGCCATCGCGTGTCATGGCCTTGACTCCTTGCTTTCGCATGGCATAGTACCTTGGCATGTGATTCAAATGAAATACCGCTTGCAAAAAGCTTTCGAACAAAAAAATCTAACGCAAATTCTGAAAAATGCCGCTGAAATTGGGCACTATATTGCCGATGCGCATGTTCCACTACACACCACTCAAAATTACAATGGTCAACTGAGTAATCAGTATGGCATTCATGGCTTGTGGGAAAGCCGCCTAGTTGAACTTGAAGCTGAAAAATACAATTACTGGATTGGCTCAGCGCAGTACCTTCCTTCTGTTCAAAAAGCCATTTGGAAAGCCATTGCTGCCTCACACGCCGCTCTAGATACTGTGTTTTCCATGGAAAAATTCTGTAGTACGCAAATCGCTGAAACTGAAAAATACAGCTTTGAACAACGAGGCTCCACCATGACACGCGTTTACTCCAGGAAGTTCTGCAAAATGTATCATGACAAACTCAACGGCATGGTTGAAAGACGCATGCGCTCAGCCATTTTGATGGTCGCATCTGTGTGGTACACAGCATGGGTAGATGCTGGGCAGCCCAATTTAAAATTAGTAAGTGAACAAACGCCCGAACCGAATCAAGAAATAGACACCTTACTGAAGGCACACAATTTCAAATGGAAGGAGCGCAGTTGTCATTAACCCAGACTTCTGTATCGAATTCTTTTAGGCCCAGCATCACCAAGACGCTTTCTGCGGTTTTCCTCGTAGTCGGAGAAGTTGCCCTCAAACCAGTACACTTGAGAATCGCCTTCAAAAGCTAAAATGTGGGTGCAAATTCTATCTAGGAACCAGCGGTCATGGGAAATAACCACAGCACAACCCGCAAAATTCTCAATACCTTCTTCTAGCGCTCTTAAGGTGTTTACATCGATGTCGTTGGTGGGCTCATCGAGCAAAAGCACGTTGGCTTCGGTTTTGAGTGTCATAGCCAAGTGTAAACGGTTTCTTTCTCCACCAGACAACACGCCTACTTTTTTATTTTGATCAGAGCCATTGAAATTGAACTTTGACAAATAAGCCCTGGAATTGATTTTTTGATTGCCAATTTCGACAAATTCAAGCCCGTTTGACACGACCTCAAAAACAGTTTTATCCGGATGAATATCTTTATGCGATTGGTCAACATAGCCAATCTGAACGGTGTCACCAACAGTAAATTCTCCTTTGTCTGGAGCTAACTCATCCATGATCATCTTGAAAATGGTTGTTTTACCAGCTCCGTTTGGCCCAATGATACCTACGATTCCGGCAGGAGGTAATTTAAAATTGAGGTCGTCATAGAGCAATTTATCGCCGAAAGCTTTGGCTACATGCACCGCATCGATAACGTTGTTACCCAAACGCGGCCCGTTTGGAATAGGGATTTCCAAGCGCGCTTCTTTTTCGCGGCTGTCTTCAGACAACATTTTATCGTAGTTTTGAAGACGCGCCTTGCTTTTCGCCTGTCTGGCTTTCGGGTTCATGCGCACCCATTCTAATTCTCGGGCCAACATTTTCTGACGCTTTGACTCCATTTTTTCTTCTTCTTGTAAGCGCTTTCCTTTTTGCTCGAGCCAAGAAGTATAGTTTCCTTTCCACGGAATGCCCTCTCCTCTGTCTAGTTCTAGGATCCAGCCAGCTACGTTGTCAAGGAAATAACGGTCGTGGGTAACGGCAATTACGGTTCCTTTGTATTGCTGAAGGTGCTGCTCTAACCAATCGATTGACTCCGCATCGAGGTGGTTGGTTGGCTCATCGAGCAATAAGATATCAGGATTTTGTAACAACAAACGACACAAAGCCACACGACGGCGTTCACCACCAGAGAGTGTGCCAATAAGTTGGTCATCTGGCGGACAACGCAAGGCATCCATGGCGCGTTCAAGTTTGGTATCAAGTTCCCAAGCATCGAGTGCATCAATTTTGTCTTGCACTTCACCTTGACGCGCAATGAGCTTATCCATTTTATCGGGATCCGCCAATACTGCTTCATCCATGAAGGCATTATTAATTTCTTCGTATTCAGCCAGTACATCGACAATTTCTTGCGCACCTTCCATCACAATTTCTTTGACCGTTTTGTTCGGGTCAAGTTCAGGCTCTTGCGGTAAATAACCTACGGTATAGCCAGGTGAAAATACAACATCGCCCTGATAGGATTTATCGAGACCCGCAATGATTTTCATGACCGTAGATTTACCCGAACCATTCAAACCTATGATGCCAATTTTGGCACCATAAAAGAACGAGAGGTAAATATCTTTAATGATTTGCTTACCTGTGGGTGTCACTTTGGACACGCCAACCATTGAAAAAATTATTTTTTTATCGTCAGACATATTAGAGATGATGGATTAGATTTCAAGCTTTTAAAAATCAAATGATCTTATTTATCAAGATTAAAATTAGCGTAGTTCTTAGACTGTATTTGCTTTATAGCTTCTTGTAAGATCTCATTGGTATCGTTGTAAATCTGAAACATTTCATTAGTACCCCATAAATCTTGGGCAATTACAGATTTCAACCTTAATTTAAGTAGGTTCTCACTGCGACGATACTCTGTTTCATTGTATTTCAGGGTACTGTCTTCTTGGGCTACGTAGGCAAAGAAGGAATCCATAAATTGGGCATCGCAAACAAAATTTGTTTTGAATTCTTTGATGCTAGGGTAAGACTTCAATAAGGCAGCACGGTTTTCATTGACGTACTTAAAAATGAAACTATTGACATGACCTCCTTGAATCAAGTCTGCAAAATAAGTAGTGCTTTCGGTAGTATCAAGCGGTACAAATACATCTGGCATAATTCCGCCACCACCGTAAACAGTTCTTTTTGTTTTGAGGGTTTTATACATCAAAGAGTCTGGTAATTTAATGGAGTCTTTGAGGAAAAACTCGCCATTTAAATAGCGCTGGCTCAAGTCTTTGCGGTAAGTTTCAGTGTCTTGATATGGCTTTTGAATATGACGTCCAGTTGGCGTGTAGTAACGGGCAATTGTCAGGCGGATTTCAGAACCATCGCTGAGTGGCATTGGACGCTGAACCAAACCTTTACCATAGGTTCTTCTCCCGACGATTAAACCGCGATCCCAATCTTGGATGGCACCCGACAAAATTTCACTGGCACTTGCAGCATATTCATCTGTAAGAATGACCAATTGCCCTTCTTCAAAAAGACCTTTTTTCATGGCTTTTAGGTCGTAGCGCGGTTGCGCCCTGCCTTCTGAGTAAACGATGAGTTTGTCGCCAGATAAAAATTCGTCTGCTAATTTGTGGGCCGCATCGAGCAAGCCGCCGCCGTTGCTTTGCAGATCAAAAATAAGGGTTTTCATCCCCTGACTCTTGAGCATTTGAAGGGCCGTTTGAACTTCTTGAACGGTTGTTTTAGAGAAACTATTGAGTTTGATATAGCCAATCTCTTTGTCAATCATGTAGGCGGCATCAACTGAAAAGACAGGGATTTTATCGCGGGTAATGTTAAAATCTAAGAGTTTGCCTTTGCGGTTAACCGTAACTTTTACTTTAGTGCCGAGGTCTCCCATGAGTTTTTGACGCACTTGATCGTTTTTAATGCCGATTCCGGCAACATTATTGCCATCTACTTGTACAATTTGGTCGCCGGGCAAAATGCCTAATTTTTCTGAAGGCCCACCGGGAATGGTTGCCACCACGCTAATGGTGTCTTTCATGAGTTGAAAACGCACGCCAATTCCTACAAAACTTCCATTGATCGTCATTTGCGCGTCGTCGAGCTCTTCCTTTGGAATGTAAGTAGAATGCGGATCGAGCTCCTCTAGCAAAGAGACAATAGCAGTTTCCGTTAATTTCGGAATATTCGGTGCATCGACATAATAACGATCCACATTGAGCAACACTTCTGTGATTTTCTGTGAAGCATTAATGGTGTTGTTGTTTTGCTGCGCAAAAGAAAAAAGGCTAACAAAAGAAAATAATAGGAAAAATTTGTGCTGCATGGTGTAGATTTACGGATTACAAAAATAAACACTTGGTTCTCAAATGTTATAGAAAGTTTAACTTTGTTTTGAACATATGCAGCAAAAAAAACGCAAATTACATTGGTACCAAACCCGTCGCGTTCGTCGGGCCACCAAACGCAGCTTAAAAGTATCTGGTTACCTCCTTACTTTCATTGGCAGCGCCATTGTTTTTTATTTACTGTGCACTTTTCTACTTTCTAGAATTCCGAGCAATGGCAAAATCTATAAAAACGCCAGCGTTCACATCTACCTCATGAAATCGGGTGTCCACACCGATTTTGTCCTCCCTGTCAAAAATGAAATCCATGACTGGCGCCAAGAATTTCCTATTGCCAATACTGACTTCAAAGACAGCAGCAATCAGCTCATTTCAATTGGCTGGGGCGATCAAACTTTTTACATGAACACCCCCACTTGGGCTGACCTCACCCTTAAAACGGCGCTCACCACCCCTTTTGGTTTGGGCCCTTCAGCAATCCACGCTACCTATTACCGACAGCTCCTAGACGACCGCCCAATTATTGGTATAAAAATTACAAAAAGACAATACCAAAAATTGGTGCATTATATTCAGCAAACCTTAGTCTA
>JAURHO010000089.1 GCA_030833265.1 Crocinitomicaceae bacterium
TGTACGCGATTAAATTTTAAAGTGTGGTCTGTGCGGTAGCCTAAATAAACCGCCGACTCGTTAGAAACCTGAGCTGTTAGGGTAACTGTTGAACCATAAGTAGGATTGCTTGTTGTAGCGCCATGATTGAGAATAGCCGGTGCTACCAATAAATAAGCCGAGTTTGTGCTAAAAAATTGAGCGCGTGCATCCATTAGTGCCTTGATTCCAGGTACACTTTGGCCTCCACCACCTCCTCCGCCACCTGCAACAGCAGTTGTAAGACTATTTAGAAACTGTGAGTAAGTGTAAAATTTATAAGGATCCGCTTGGATAGAAGAATCAGCGAGAGTCATGAGGTTATTTGCCCACGTTTCGTATTGCCCACTCGCAAACATCTCTTGAACCATGGTGCGCACGTGTGCCATATACATACGTTTGTATAATGGGTTGGCCATGATTTGTTTGATCAAGGGATGATTGGCTGAAGTGGCATTTGAGAAAGGATCTAAGCTTGATGGTGTAAAAGTTCCACCTCCGGTTCCACCAGGGAAGCCACCAAAGCTCATATTGAGGTCCCAGATTGTAGGTACAAAGCGCCCATTATTATCCCAACTCAGGTAATAATTTTGACGAAATGCCCCACTATAAGAATCGAGATTGACTAAGACATTGTTGAAAGCAAGCATCCAAATAGCGCGATCAATATCCATTGCATTTTCAACATTTTGAAAGTCGTTGTTTAGCGTGTTACAGAGCGCAACCAAACGATTCCATCCAAAATTAGTTTGCAATTCATACCCATTGGCATACAAACTGCTGTCGGCACCAAGATACTTAAGGTCAGGACTAACGGTACTTCCAGGACCCGCCCCACCAACAGGATTACACTTGAAATAGGTATCGTTGGGTTGGTAATAATGTGAAAGGTTGAAGTCATCGTTAATGGTTTCATTGTTGGTGTAGACCCCTCTATATTGCCCATTGATATATACACGTGCAAAATTAGAACCTGGGCAGTCCATGTAATTTTCCAAGATTTGAAAAGATAAAATCTCACGGATCATGGACGGATCTTTGAAACAATTGGAAAGCTTGATGTCTGTAATACCTTGGTAATCTTGGTTACCATTGATTGTATTTAATTCAATGTGCAAAGGGTTTTTCTGGTTATTTGCATTGTAAGAACTGTTTCCCTTGTAGCGCACACCACAAGAATCATAGGAGTGTCCGTTGATTCTTACAGAGTCGGCATAAATATAAGTTTCAGCTGCTGCATTGGCATCTAATTGGGCATCCCAATTAGAAAAAGAAAAGAAAATTTCTATGACTTGAATGGTGTCACGGTTATAAAAATTCTGTGAAAAAGAGCAGAATGGTAGAAAAATAAAACCGATTAAGAGGGAAAATAGCTGTTTTCTCATTTGAAAATAATTTAAATCAAGACGACACCTGATTCCAATTGGTTGTAAAAATATATCTTTGAGATATGAAATTACAATTATTAAGCATACTGAGCATTGGTTTGCTCTTTAATAGCTGTGCACAAGCACCCAAAAAGGAAACTCCAAAACCCGAAGTTGTACGCATTCAAACAGATTTTCAACTTCAAGATTTTCTCCAAGAAAATAAAGACCTCGACGCGGCAGTCGAAAAAGTTTTTGCCAGTCTTGATGACACAGCCATTGTGGCACAACTCATTATGCCAGCGGTAGGCCGTTTAGGGCAAGAAAAAACAACTATTGATCAACACATTAAAGACCGCATCATTGGTGGCGTCTTGATGCTCAACGGCACCAAAGAAGGGTTCACTTCCTGGATCCAAGATTTTGAGAAGCAAAACAAAACATACGGCAATCTACCTTTCTTATATAGCGCTGATGCCGAACCAAGTCTTGTGAATCGCAAAATCATGGGCTCAACTGTTGTTAAAAAAGCCAATGAAATGAAATCAATTGAGGAAGTTAGGGCTTGTGCTCAAACCATTTCAAAAGACCTCAATGACATCGGCATTAATTACAACTTCTCGCCGGTTGTTGATATGTCGCCGAACGCTACGGTTGGTTTCAGAAGTTTTGGTGCTGTTCCGGCAAATATCATCCCTTGGTCTGGTGCCTTTATTGAAGAAACCCAACAACAAAACATCATTGCTACTGCCAAGCACTTCCCCGGACACGGCTTGGTTTCCGGAGATACGCATAAATCATTGCAAATGATTGACGGCGAACTCAAGGAAATCCAAAACTACCCTCCGCTTATTGCGCAAGGTGTACTTTCTATCATGGTTGCGCATATTGCGGTTCAAAACAACGCCAAATATCAAACGAATGGCTTGCCAGCTACTTGTTCAAAAACCATCGTTACTGATTTATTAAAAAATGAAATGGGCTTTAAAGGCTTGGTTGTAACTGATGCCATGAACATGGGTGGTGTAGTTGCTGTACCAGAGTGCGCCTACAAAGCAGTTGCAGCAGGTTGCGATATCGTATTAATGCCTGTTGATGCTAAAAAAGCGCATTCAGAAATTTTAGCTCATTACCGCAAAGACCCTGCTTTCAAAGCACAAGTTGACGCGGCTGCTAAAAAAGTCATCCGTATGAAAATTGCCATGGGTCTACTTAAATAAGTAGCCATTATTGGGGCAATAAAAATTAATTAATTGTGATTTGGTCAATTACTTAAGCAACATAAAGATCAATAAGACCTTCAGGAGCTTTGATAAAAAGCTCCTTTTTTTTGCGGTCTACTTTTTCAATGAGACCTTCAAAAATAGGAATTAGGATTTCTGTCCCGTTGTGATCAAGTTGTAAGAGCGGATTTGCAGTCATGTCGATGACATCTTGCACTAGACCTATGGCGCCTTTGTCAGCGTCAAAAACCTTGTATCCGATAACCTCGTGGTCATAAAATGAGCTTTGATCAAGCTCTGGTAGTATTTCTAAAGGCAGATACGCCTTCTTTTTAAGCAACCTTTTGGCCGCTTCTTCTGTTTCGATGCCTTCAAATTTAACAGCTGCAAAACCCTTGTTTTTGAGTTTAAAGCCTTCAATAAAAAAAGGAGTGAGTTGCCCGTTGATATCGAGAAACAATGCATCTAGACCCTGATAAGAACTTGGGTCAGTAACGTCTAAAAACAGCGAAACTTCACCTTTGAATCCGTGAAGTTTCGCGATAAGACCTAAATAATAGCAATCTTGAATTTGCATATGCTTATTCAGCAGCAGCTTCTTCTGATGCCTCTTCAGCAGCAGGAGCCTCTTCAGCAGCAGGAGCTTCTTCAGCTACAACCTCTTCAGTTGCTGGTGCTTCTTCAGCTACAACCTCTTCAGTTGCTGGTGCTTCTTCAGCCACAACTTCTTCAGTTGCTGGTGCTTCTTCAGCCACAACTTCTTCAGTTGCTGGTGCTTCTTCAGCTACAACTTCTTCAGTTGCTGGTGCTTCTTCAGCTACCTCTTCTACTACTGGTGCATTTTTAGCTTCTACAGCTGCAGCTTTAGCCGCATTTGCAGCAGCTTCAGCAGCCAAACGATCAGCTTTTGCTTTTTCAGCGCTTTTTGCTAAACCAGAAATTTTGTTGTCAATTTTTGCTTCTTTGTCAGCTAACCACTTGTTGAAACGCTCTTCTACTTGCTCAGCAGTTAATGCACCTTTTTTCACGCCGTTAAGCAAGTGATTTTTGTACAAAACTCCTTTGTAAGATAGAATAGCACGAGCAGTGTCAGACATCTCAGCACCACTTTGAACCCAAGAAAGTGTTGCGTCGAAGTTGATGTCGATCACAGCAGGATTTGCAGTTGGGTTATAAGTTCCGAGTTTTTCGATGAATTTACCATCGCGTTTTGCACGGCTATCGGCAGCTACCAAATGAAAAAATGGTTTACCTTTTTTACCGTGTCTTTGAAGACGAATGCGTGTTGCCATTGTACTTTACTGTTTAGGGTACGAAACCCAGATTAATAAATTAGTTAATTAAGGGTGCAAAGATACACATAATCTCTGAATCTACAAAGCTTACTTTCCTTGTGCTTTGAAAACGATGATCACTGTATAGAACATGATTTTGATATCGAGGGCCAGACTGCGATTTTTCAGGTAAATCAAATCAAACTTCATGCGTTGTAGCATTTGCTCTACATTTTCTGCATATCCAAATTTTACTTGGCCCCAAGAGGTAATCCCGGGTCTGACTCTGGTTAGGTGCGTGTACTGTGGTTCTACTTGTACAATCTGATCGATATAAAATTGTCTTTCAGGTCTGGGGCCTACTAATGACATTTGACCAAGTAGCACATTCACAAACTGCGGGAATTCATCGAGCCTTGTTTTTCTCATGAAGCGACCAATGGGTGTAATGCGCGGGTCACCTTCACTTGACAACTGTGGGCCAGCTTTTTCCGAATCAATATACATTGTTCGAAATTTGATGATTTTGAAATTCTTTCCGTTCAGCCCTACCCGATCTTGCAAGAAAAAGATGGGCCCCGGAGAAGACATCCGCACTGCGATGGCTGAAAAAATGAAAAAAGGAATGAGGGCAATCAGGGCAATAAAAGAAAAGACGATATCCATGAGGCGCTTAATGGCGCGCTGCCAGTAAGGCATGACATCGGGATTGATTTCAATGAGTAAAGCACCGTAAATATTGGTCATTTCGACAGAGCCCGCCAAAATGGTGTACATATCGGGTAAGACCTTGATGCGTATTTTTCCGTTGTCAATTCTAGAAATGATGTCTTTCAAGCGGTCATGATCGGAGCTCTCTACTGCAATAATCACCTCTTCTACATGCTGAGTTTCAAGTACGCTTTCAATTTCAGGTGTTTTACCCAGATGTGGCAAAAGCCCGGTGAGCAAGTTGTCGCGGCCATTTACCTGAATGAACCCTACAAAATGATTGATCATGTTCGGACTTGCAGTGAGTTCATGATAGATTTCAAGCGCTCTTTCATTTCCTCCAACAATGAGTGTTCGAAAACCATGCCCAGCGGCCCGTATATAACTGATCAAAACGGTAGTGAACAAGATTCTAGAAAAAGCTAATAATGCAAAATGAATGGCAAACAACCACGTGGTTAGTTGGTAATAACTCTGGTAAGTTTGGATTTGATCATCTAAAAGGAGTGCAAAGAACAAAACAATAGTACCAAAGAAGGTAGCGCCCAAACTCATGATGAGGACCTTCATGCGAAAAAGCCTGCGGACATCGTGATAAGTTCCTTGCAGCAAATAAAAAAGTAACCAAAAAACTGGTAGTAAAAACGTGCCTAAGTAAAAATTTTGATCAGGATGAAACGCATGTTGACCTATAAAGACTTGTCTGAGGTAAAAGAAAATTGCCCAAGCAAAAGCTGCACTGAAATAATCAAGCGTAACCAAACATGCTATCCAAAAGCGATCTTTCATGGAAAATATACCACTTTAATGTTGTCTATAAGGATCAGGTTATTGGCAACAGAGTCATTATGAAAGGCTTTGAAAGCTTGTACATAATTGGTGTTGTTCGGACCATAACCAATGACCTCATTGAGTTCTAAGTAAATCTTTTTCCAAACCAAGGGTTTACCTTTGTAAGGCTTATTCATTTGAATCATTGGATTTTCCGTAGTTCCGCTCGCATTGACAAACAACAGGTAATGGGTAAAATCTATTGAATTACAGTAGTCAAGTTCTAACACAGCCTGTCTGCCTTTTGGTATCGTGAGCTGCTGATCCTGATTGGTGTAGGCAATCCACATTGAATCTTGAGCAGAAAGCGCCACCTTTCCGTAATAGTTGCCATTGAACCATTTCAAAGAATCGTTTGCCAAATTTAAATGAGCCGATGAAGTATTCGGATCATCGGTCAATTTAATATTGATGTCTTCAAAATCTTCAATCCAAAAACTCACGTTGTCTTTGTAATGCGTGCTTGGATTAATAGTTAATGTCTGATTTTGAACCAAGGTCGCCGTTATTTCATACGGAACCATTTGGTCATTTTTCATTTTGGTTGTGCGGTTGCCATTGATGCGAATCGTAGGATAAAGGCGAATGTTCGACACACCGGATTTCAAAATGGGAATTTTAAATGGCACCTCAAAAACACCGATTAGCTTGTCATCAATATAGACCCAAGCATCGGTAATGTTATGTGTCAACTCACCTTCTTCACCACTCAGGCTTGGATTGGCCTCGAGCGTCCAGGTAGTGACTTCTAGCCAGGAGGGGTCGGGATTATTCTTAACGCAGGCGCTAAGAAGCAAGACGAAGGGCAAGAGGTAGCGGAGTGCCATGGCAAAGGAACGATGTAAACTAAATTTTATTATAAAAAGTGACAAAAATAGCAATAAAAAAAGCCATTAATCTGAGACTAATGGCTTTAAGCTGATATAGTTTGCAAACTTATTTTTTAACCGTCTCGATGATTGCTTTGAAAGCATCTGGGTGGTTCATGGCTAAATCAGCAAGTACTTTGCGATTTAATTCGATACCACTTTTGTGAACGGCTCCCATGAACTGTGAATAGCTCATACCGTGTTGGCGTGCGCCAGCATTGATACGGGTAATCCAGAGCTGGCGGAAATCACCTTTCTTATCTTTACGATCATTGAAGGCATA
Organism: Crocinitomicaceae bacterium; assembly: GCA_030833265.1. Lineage (GTDB taxonomy): Bacteria > Bacteroidota > Bacteroidia > Flavobacteriales_D > Crocinitomicaceae > UBA952. Next base: position 6,577 of record JAURHO010000089.1, read on the forward strand.
GACCAGAGAGTGAGTTACTTGCTCTTTTGCCTTTGTAAAAAGGCGGGAGCGCTGACCGCGATAGCCACTAGCTCTCTCAA
>JAURHO010000090.1 GCA_030833265.1 Crocinitomicaceae bacterium
GCGTGGCAATTGCTTCGGCAGTTTCTTCATTCACAGATGCCAACTATACCTCTGTTGGCAACACTACTTTTAACAACACTACGTATCATTTTGCCAAGTTTTCTGGCACTTCCATGGCCTCACCAATGGTAGCCGGGGTTGTTGCGCTCATGTTAGAAGCCAATCCGTATTTATCTGCTAGCCAGATCAAAGAAATCATCATGAGTACAGCGCGCCAAGACAACTATACTGGCGTCATTCCTACTGGAGGTAGTCCTTTATGGGGAGCAGGCAAAATTAATGCCTATGCTGCCGTTAAACTGGCGCTGCAAACGCTTGGCACTCAAAATGCATTGGTATCCACAGACTGGAACGTGTACCCGAATCCTGTACAAAACTACCTGCACTTTACCATCGTTGAATTGCCAGAATTTGCTGAAATCATTTCCCTTGACGGCAAACGCTTTTTGTGCCCGATACTCAACGGGAAAGTTGCTGTGCAAGAATTACCGCTTGGCTCCTACTACATCAGGTTGCACATCAACGGCAAAATCCAACAAGCACCCTTCGTGAAAATTTAAAATGGAGATTCGAAAGGCCCAACGCCATGAGTTGAACATTCTAGAAAAATTAGCGCGCGCCATTTGGCCAAGCACCTATTCGGATATAATTTCAGCAGCGCAAATAGAATTCATGTTGTCTTGGATGTATGCTGAGCAGACACTGCAGGCTCAATTCGATCAAGGGCATGAATTTTATATCCTATCTGCGCAAAACTCAGATCTCGGTTTCCTTGCCTTAGAATGGATTTCCTCCGCTACAGACCTTGAACAGCAAACACTTAAGATTAATAAGCTCTATATATTAAGCCAACAACAAAACAAAGGTTTTGGAAAAGCCCTCATTCAAAAAGCAATCCAAAGAGCCTCCGAAACTAGTGTTGCTGAAATCAATTTACAAGTCAATAAAGCCAATAAGGCCAAAGATTTTTATGCACATCTTGGCTTTCAAATCAAAGAAGAAGCTGTCTTTGATATTGGCAATGGCTTTGTCATGGATGACTACATCATGAGCTATAAGCTCTGAGCTTTTTTGTATCTTCGCCACACGCTAAAAAAACACCCCTATGCTTAAGATTGACATGCACAGCCACATTTTACCCAAAGAAATGCCCAATTGGACGCAGAAATTTGGTTACGGCAAGTTCATCCACCTAGAACACCAACAGGATGGCAGTGCTGACATGATGCAAGGAGGGCAATTTTTTAGACGCATCCAAGAAAATTGCTGGGACGCCGAGCTCCGCATCAAAGAATATCAAGATTTTCAGACCCAAGTTCAGGTCGTTTGCACGATCCCAGTCATGTTTTCGTATTGGGCCAAAACCGCTGATGCACTCGAACTATCTCGTTTTTTAAATGACCATTTAGCTGACCTAGTTACGCGTTATCCGAAACAATACATCGGCCTTGCTACCATTCCGATGCAAGATCCTGAGGCGGCAATCCAAGAACTGGAGCGTGCAAAAAGTATTGGGTTGGTTGGCATCCAGATAGGCTCGAATATCAATGACGAAAACCTTTCTGAAGATAAATTTTTCCCGATTTTTGAGGCCTGTGCCAAATTGGGCATGGCCGTCATGATCCATCCGTGGCAAATGATGGGCTTTGATAGCATGAAAAAATATTGGCTCCCTTGGTTGGTTGGCATGCCTGCCGAGACCTCAAGAGCTGCCTGCTCCTTAATTTTTGGAGGGGTTTTGGAAAGATTACCTGAATTAAGAGTCTGTTTTTCTCATGCTGGCGGTTCATTCTTGCCTACTTTAGGCCGCATCGAACACGGCTTTAATTGCAGACCCGACTTAGTAGCCATCGACAACCCGCACAACCCACGCACTTACCTCGGAAAATTCTGGGTTGACAGCATTACCCATGATATCGATGCACTCGAGTACATCCTCAAAATGCAAGGCTCAAAACGCGTTTGTTTAGGAAGTGATTACCCCTTCCCACTCGGCGATCTTGAAATCGGGAAATTCATTGAAGAAAGTGCCCTGAGCCCTCAAATAAAAGAAGACATCTTTAGCAATGCAACATTAGAGTGGTTGAATCTGGATAAAGAATTGTTTACTCGCTAATCTATGGCATATTTCAAGCGTATTGTTACGCTTGCTGTTTTGCGTCTGGAGCTGGTATTAAAGCTTCCGCCCCACTCGTATTCTTCGGAAGAGTTTTCAGCAGTTATCTGAAAAATACCCATATCGGCGTACATCAATTTACCTAAAGAACCTCCGCCGTTTTCTGCAATTTTCTCAGCGCGCTCATGCGCATCTTTGGTAGCTGCCTCGATCATTTTAAGTTTCAACGAAGCTAATTTGGTATAATAATATTGCGGCGCAGCTGATTTGAGCTCAATACCTGCATCAATAAGTTCAGAAACCTGACGCGAAGTGTTTTCAACCAGATCTACTTTCTTTGAACTAATCTTTAGATTTTGTTCAAGTGAATAGCCCTCAAATGTGGTTTCCTTTATGTTCCCTTCGTCATCATAAACGTTTGACCATATTTTTTCAATACCGGCGGCTTCAAACACCATTTCATTTTCGGTGATACCTTTCGATTTCAAGTAAGCTTTAACCCTGCGTAAATCTGAGTTTAGTTGGGCATAGGCATCTTTTAATTCATAGCTATTTCGAGAAAAAGAGGCATTCCAAACAATTAAGTCTGAATCAAAAGATTGCTCCCCTAAACCTGTCACGGCAACGGTATCATCTGGCTTTCCTTTTGACATATAAGACTTTCCTAGAATAGACCCTGTAATGATGACAGCCACCGCAATGAGAATAGTCGAGAAATGTTGTTTGAAAAAATTCATGGATTTTAAGTTTTATAGCAAACCAAGGTACTACAATTTTGTTACACCTTCATGGAAACAAAAAATATAGTCGTCATTGGCGCTTCAAAAGGTATTGGTTTAAGCCTCACCACCATGCTACTCGAACAAGGGCATCAGGTGTACGCCACATATTCAAATACAAGCCCAGCTTTCAATCATCCGAATTTACATTGGCAAAACTTCGATGTGCGTTCGTCAGAAACCCTTAACTTACCTGAAGTGCTGCACGGCTTGGTTTACTGCCCTGGCAATATCGCACTCAAGCCTTTTAATCGCTTTTCAAGTGCAGATTTCTCCTCAGATTATGAATTGCAAGTTCTTGGCGCAGTTACCTGTTTGCAACAAGCTCTTGGTGCGCTCAAGAAGTCTGGAAATGCTGCGGTTATTTTGTTTTCAACGGTGGCTGTTCAGCAAGGACTCCCCTTCCACTCATTAGTTTCTGCTTCAAAAGGTGCACTTGAAGGGCTCACCAGAGCTTTGGCGGCTGAATTAGCGCCAAACATCCGCGTGAATGCAATTGCACCTTCTTTGACCAACACGCCACTTGCAGAAAACTTACTGAATTCAGATGCTAAAAAAGAAGCCAACGCAGCGCGTCATCCACTCAAACGCGTAGGTGAACCACAAGATATCGCAGCAATGGCAGCCTTTCTATTAAGCGAGCAAGCCACCTGGATCAGTGGGCAAATCATGCATGTCGATGGTGGTATTTCTGCCTTGCGCATATGATTCCTATCCTGACACTTGAAGAAATTTTTGCAAAAATTGACCGTTTTGACCCGATCAGCTACGGCAGAACGCGCAACTACCAGGATGGCGGAGTCAGTTATTTGTCGCCGTATCTGGCGCGTGGTGTAATTAGTCTGAGCCAGGTCATTGAGCGTTTAGTGCAACGAGGTTTCAAGTTGTATCAAATGGAATCCTTTCTGATGGAGCTTTGTTGGCGCGAACATTTTCAACGCTTGTGGCAAGGACACAAGCCTACTGAAAATCTACGCAATCCACAATTTAAAGTTAAACACAACGAGGGCTTTCCGAAAGAGGTTTTGGAAGCAAGAACAGGAATCGAAGCCCTAGATTTAGGCATTGAACAACTTTATCAAACCGGTTATTTGCACAATCATTTGCGGATGTATTTAGCAAGCCTCATCTGTAATCATTATCAGATAGCGTGGCAAACAGCTGCAAACTGGATGCATTTTCATTTAAAAGATGCCGATGTAGCAAGCAATCATTTGAGCTGGCAATGGGTTTGCGGCGCCAATTCAAACAAAGTATATTACGCCAATCAAGAAAACATCAATAAATACACGCATTCTACCCAACGTCATACAGCACTAGATGTCAGCTATGAACAATTGCCAAACGTGGAGCTCGAATCTGAACTTGTTGACCTCAATATGCGTTTCTTAGGTGTTTCAGAAAATTCACTTGTATGCAATAAAGAGCAAAATTCTTGCATCTATACGCCTTATAACCTTGACCCACTTTGGCACCCTGAAGAAAACTACCAACGCATTTTATTTTGGGATCTTGAATTTTGGAACCAGCACCCAGTTTCAATGGCTGTTTTTAACTGGATCAATGACCTAGGGAAGGCCAATTTAAAAAATTTGCAAATTTTTGTAGGTCGAATTGAAGAACTCAGCAACATGCTTGATGTAAAAAAAGCTTGCTGTAAAGAACACCCCAGTACCAGCACTTACCCTTATCAAATAGAGCAAAGAAGTTGGCTACTCCCTGAACCCGGCCAAATACCTGTTTCTTTCTTCCCATATTGGAAAAAAGTACAACGCCAACTTCAAAAGCAATATCAATAAAACCATGGCAGCACCTCTAGGTATTGTTTGGTTCAAACGAGATTTACGGCTACAGGATCATGCCGCTCTAGAAGCTGCTGAAAATAGCAGCTTGGCACTGAGCTATATTTGGATTATTGAACCTGAAGAATGGGCTGCGACTGAAAATGCACTGCGACATTGGCAATTTCAGTGGGCTTCTATTCAACAACTCAATGAGTTTTTAGCGCCTTTTGGACGTCAAGTTCAGATTCTTTATGGCGCTGCAACTGCAATTTTTGAGACGCTCAGCACACAATTTAACTTGCAAGCACTCTGGAGTTACCAAGAAAGCGGGCCTCCACGCACCTTTGAAAGAGACCTTCAAGTCAAGTCCTACTTGCGCTCCAAATCTATTCCTTGGACTGAATTTCAAAGGGATGGCATCATCAGAGGGCTCAAAGATCGGAAGCACTGGGATAAAGCATGGTTTTCATATGTCAATAGCCCTGTGATACAAAATCAATTCAATAATGATCGATCGTTTATTGAGCTTGGAACCATTTTTAAGCTTCCTGAAGCCATTCAAGCGCAACTTGAAAGCTATCCAAGTTCTTATCAGAAAGCTGGGCCGGTCTATGCTGAAAAATACTTGAATCATTTCCTGCAACAAGGCGTCAAGTACTACCAACAAGGCATCTCGAAACCAGCCATGAGTAGAAAATCGTGTAGTAGACTTTCTCCTTTTTTGGCCTGGGGCAATTTATCGATTCGACAAGTTGTTCGGGCCTCATCTGCACACATGAAAAAAGGCCCAGATAAAAAGAACTTCGATGCCTTTTTAACGCGCTTACATTGGCATTGTCATTTCATACAAAAGTTTGAAACCGATTGCAGTTATGCTTCGCACTGCATCAATAAAGCCTATGAGGAACTGCAGTATCCGAGCAACGAAGAACTGATCATGGCTTGGAAAGAAGGCAAAACCGGTTTTCCGTTGGTAGATGCCAACATGCGCTGTTTAAAAGAAACGGGCTGGATTAACTTCAGGATGCGGGCGCTTTTGGTTTCTTTCTTTTGCCATCATTTACTCCAAAACTGGAAAGATGGCGTTTCGCATTTAGCGAATTTATTCTTAGACTTTGAGCCAGGAATTCACTACCCACAATTCCAGATGCAAGCAGGCACAACTGGTGTCAATACCATCCGAGTATACAACCCCATTCACAACAGTTACAAACACGACCCCGATGCCATTTTCATCAAAACTTGGCTTCCTGAATTAGCGCATTTGCCACTTCCCTTTATCCATGAACCTTGGAAAATAGATGCACAAACAGCTCAAGCATTTGATTTTGAATTGGGTAGCACCTATCCAACACCCATCATTGACCCCAAGAAATCGTTAAGAGAAGAACGCAAGTTCTTATGGGACTTGAAAAAAAGCAAAAAAGCGAAAGAAGAGAGTCAATTGATTTTACAGAAACTAGTAAGACCCAGTGCTGCGCGCGAAAAAATAGAAAAGCGCCAAACCGAGACCAAAAGAAAGCAGCAAATTGATCCAAAACAAGGTCAGTTGCCCTTGCTGTAAAAGCTGAAAATTCTCGTAGGTGAACGTACTAAAAGTAGAGAGGCCACCACAAATACCTACCACAATAAAGGGCTGAATCTGCAACCATTTGGGCGTGTCTTTCCAAAACTGAACTGCTAATGCCAATACAAAAGCTGCCAATAGATTGCTCAGTAAGGTTGCCCAAGGAAAATGCGCAGCTGTAAATGGCAACCATTTAGAAAAAGCAAAACGCAGCAGGCTTCCGATGCCACCGCCAACAAAAACCCAAACTAAAGTCATGAAGCCCATCGGTCAAGGAGTTTAGAA
>JAURHO010000091.1 GCA_030833265.1 Crocinitomicaceae bacterium
TCTTTACCCTAGCTGACACCAACAATTCAAATGTCTTCATTTTTGTTCTTGCATATGCGGTATCAACCATCGCATTGGTTGTTAGCAATCAATCTAATGGTGAAAATGCTGACGAACTTAGCGCTTGGGAAGGACTTGCCTGGAAACATCCACTGCTCGGCATTTCCATAGTGTTGGCCCTGTTTTCTCTTGCAGGCATTCCACCTATGGCTGGTTTCTTTGGTAAATTCACCCTTTTATGGGCTGCTGCTCCGAACTTGCCTTACACCGCAATTTTAGCCCTCATTGCCTCGGTTGTTGGTGCCTTTGTCTATTTGCGTTTGCTTTTATTGGCCTTGAAAGAACCAGCTACAAGCATTCGTGTAAGTCTTCCATTAGAGCAAAGCATTGTCTTAGTCATTTGTGCTTTCCTTACTTTAGGAGCTGTTTTTTTGATCTAATTCAATTTAGACACAACCTTTTTCGGTCAAATACGACTTACAAACAATGACCAAGGAAAAGCAATTATATGATGACCTCATCAGTGCCTGTATCCGAAAGGAAGCACGCGCTCAAAAGGAATTATATGACTTGTTTGCTCCTGCGATGTTTAAAGTCTGTATGCGCTATGCGCAAGACGAATCTGCGGCCCAAGATATCTTTCAAGATGCCTTTGTCAAGATTTTCCAAAATTTACACCGCATAGAAAGCAGTGCGCATCTACCCGGTTGGATTAAAAAAATTGTGGTCTATACAGCCATCGATTTTTTGCGTAGCTCAGCAAAGTACGCCCAACATCAAAACATTGATCAAGCTTATCAGTTAGCTTCAGCAGACCAAACAGTTTTTCAGCAACTAGGTGCAGAAGAAATCATGTCGCTAGTTCAAAAACTACCGCCCAGATCAAGAATGGTTTTTAACCTTTACGTCATGGAAGGTTATACTCACAAAGAAATCGGAGAACTCCTTCAAATCAACGAAGGCACCTCTAAATCGCAGCTTTTTGAAGCCAAAAGGGCACTCCAAAAAGCCATTGAAAAAAATGAACGCATCCAAATGATCGGCTAATTATGCAAGAACTAGACGCATTTGAAAAATATCTACAAGATCAGCTCAAGGGGCATGCAGCGCCTCAGGAGTTGATGTGGAAGCGTTTGCATGATGCGATCGGCAAACCAAAGGCTTGGTATGCAAAGAGTATTGTCAAGTATGCACTTACTGCGCTCACCGCAGCCTCTATTGGCGCTGGCTCCACCTATGTGTTACTCCAAAATAAAGCAACTGGTGCTGAAACGCCCCTAGTAAAAAGCCAGTCTAGTCAAAATACAAATTCAAGTCCTGAAAAAGCAAGCACTTTTAGCTCCAGTTTATTTCCAGCTGGAATACAAAATTCACTTGCAAATCAAAACCAAATTTCAACTGAAGCGCCAAGTTCAACTCTAGAGGCAAGTACTTTAAAAGATCTAGAAGTTTCTAAATTAGAAGCAAAAGCTGAAATTCAATATCAAGATCAAAATCAACTCAAAGACAACGATAATTCAAGCGCAGGCATCGATCCATTGCAACAAGAAATAGGACCCAATGCCACCCTACTACCAACAACAGAAGCGTCTCTTACTTATTTAAAACCTAACTCCATTCAACTAGATAAAAAGACCTTCATCAACAAGCAACCTGCCGCTATCTTGCGATCAGGATTCAGTATCCAATTGGCCAATACAAAGGCAATTCCTACTTTAGAAATGGCTCCTTATGTTCTTAATAGTTCTGCGAGTCATACACAAGCCGCTACAACACAACAAAGAGCTAGCTTGCAAGTACAATACCACTTGCCAAAATCTTGGGTGCTTGGTTTAGGTATCGGGCAACAACAACTGACCATTGCTGAGCAGTTTTACAAGACCAACGTATACTCCTATGACGACAAAGAGCATTATCTGTTTAATTATGCCTTTGGACAACGAAAAATATCAGACGAAGAACTAGAAGATGGGCCTTGGCCTTCTTTCCCTCCAAATCCATTTGGCTCAGACACCAGTCACGTGCATACCAACTACCAAAGTGATGTAAGAATCAATAGTCTGCAAATTCCAATTTCTTTTGGCTATGAAAGAAGTTTTGGGAAATTTGCCCTGCAGCTGACTACAGGGATCACACTCAATCATATCAACAACGCTCAACAAACACTCCTCATTCCTGGCTATTCCCCAAGCACCATCAATATAGCAAATAGTCTACAACGATGGAACCTCTACCAACAACAGCGCTTGCGTTTTGAATACTTAGCCAACAGACATCTTGGCATTTACCTTGAACCAACCTACATGGTTCAAATCAAGAACTACAAATCCGTTTCTGGACAAGGCGTGAAGCTCAATCAAATGCAGCTGCAGACCGGGATTTCATGGAAATTTTAGTATCTTTGTTTTCATAACAATTGACTGACTACTACGATTTTCTCCTACATGAGTAAGCAAGTTTTTATCACCGGAGCCAACGGCATGTTAGGCGCTAGCGTCACAAGAGAAGCGCTCCAACAGGGTTTCTCTGTCAAAGCCCAAATTTTACCCGGTACCTCCACTCAAGTTTTAGCAGGTTTACCCATTGAAATCGTTGAAGGCAATATCCTCGATCGCGATTTCTTGGAAAGGGAAATGGCTTCTTGTCAGTATGTCATCAATATTGCCGCACTCACAACCATTTGGCCACGTCGCCTAGACATCATTCATCAGGTCAATTTTGAGGGTGTGAAGAACATCGCCGAGATTGCCCAAAAAAATGGCTACACCCGAATGGTCCAAATTGGCACAGCCAATTCATTTGATCATGGCCCAAAGAACAATCCTGGCCATGAAAACAACAAATACGAAGGTCATCAATTCAAGATGGACTACATGGATAGCAAATACCGCGCTCAGTGTTATTTACTTGACCTCCATGCAACGCAGGACTTCCCTGTGATCATTGTCAATCCAACCTACATGATTGGGCCTTTTGATTCGGGACCAACCTCAGGTAGAATGCTCATTGAACTTTATAACAACAAACTCCCTGGCTATGCGGGTGGCGGCAAGAATTTTGTCTACTCCAAAGATGTTGCCGTTGCAACGGTAAACGCCTTGCACATGGGGCGTCTTGGTGAATGCTATATTGTCGGTAATGAAAACCTCTATTTTGGCGAGATGTTTCGCAGAGCAGCTGGGGTTTTTAACAAGCCTTTTAAAATTAAAAAATTCCCGGGTTTTGCCATCAACATGGTCGGTGCCATCAATTCTCTAAAAGCGAAAATGACCGGTAAAGCACCAAAACTCAGCTACTCCATGGCTAAAATGGCAAGCGTCAAACAATTTTACGCGCCAGATAAAGCCCGCAAAGAACTGCTTTTACCGAGTACCCCTATCGAAGAAGCCATCACCGATTGCATGGCTTGGTACAAAGAAAATGGCTATATCGCTTAATTCATGATTCATTACCTCCCTCTCCCAAATCAAGCGCCTACTTTAATTGGTGGCATCGCTCCTATTTACTTAGCGCTCTTCGGTTTTATTATTTTTTGGTTTGGTTCAAAATCTGAAAAAATTAAAGCGCGATATTTCGAACGTCATGCGCACGACACCGCTTGGTTGCGCTTTATTTACATGACGAAATGGTTGGGTTTTTTCAGCATGGGCCTTGTTCCACTCCTCATTTTACTGCTCATTGAACCACAACGTTCAATCGCTTATTACGGGCTTAACTTCAGAACAGATACCCTTCTTTTTACGATTCTTGTTACCCTGGGCTTGTTGGCTTTGGTCATTCCTCTTGCTGCCTATTCTGCTAAAAAAGAAAAGAACTTAATCAATTATCCGCAAATCAGAGCAAAGCTTTGGACCAAAAAAACATTCAGACGCAACCTATTGGGTTGGGCTGTATACCTATTTGGATATGAACTCTTGTTCAGAGGTTTATTATTATTTCCATTAGTCGAAGCTTATGGGCTTTGGTTGGCCGTTGCTATTAACGTTGCGCTCTATTCTGCTACCCATATTCCGAAAGGTCTGGACGAAACGCTGGGTGCCATTCCATTGGGTTTTGTTTTATGCTTGCTCACCCTAATGTCTGGCAACATCTGGATAGCAGTTCTGGTTCATATTGGCATGGCCTGGACCAACAGCCTTACGGCACTCAAGCACCATCCAGAAATTCACTACGATCCAAAGGCATGAGTCAGTTCCAAAATAAAGTAGCACTCATTACAGGCTCTAGTCAAGGCATAGGAAAGGCCATTGCCTTAGAACTTGCGAAAAAAGGCTGCATCGTCATTTTAAACGGGCGAAAGCAAGATAAATTAGAACTTGTAAAATCAGCAATTGAACAGCTCGGTGGTGCAGCTCATGCTATAGCTGCTGACGTCAGCAATTTCAATGAAGCACAAAACCTGCTCCATGAAACAATTCAGCGCTGCGGAAAGCTTGATATGCTCATCAACAATGTGGGTGTATCCAGCCGCGGTTATATTTCTGAATTGCATCCTGACGTTCTTCAACAAGTTTTTTCAAGCAATGTAAACGGTTGTATTTTTCCGACACAGCTTGCGCTTCCAGAACTGCGCAAAAGCAAAGGCAACATCATTTTTATTTCAAGTTTAGCGGCCATTCACGGCCTACCCGGTCTTGCGCCCTATTCAGCATCTAAAATGGCCCTACAAGCGTTCGCTGAAGCACTTCGAATAGAAGAACACGAGCACCAAATACATGTCGGCATCCTTCGGGTAGCCAAAACCGCCATTGAACATCAAAAACAAACGGTAGGTCCTGATGGGCAATTACAAACCTTGAAGGCGCGTACCAATGAAAAGGTTCTCAGTATGGAACGCGTAGCTCAAGATTGCATCAAGCTGCTAGAAAGCAGGCGCTTTACCAATACACAAACGCTCATCGGCAAACTCAATCATTTGCTCAACCGTATCTCTCCTATCATAGTTGAGCGCATTTTAATTAAAAACATCCATCGATTTAAAGAAGAAAGCCAATGATCGGACAGGACTTCGAAAAGATCCATTTTGACATTTGGGGTTTTCATTTCCTTGAACCCAATGCCCTCATCGGCGATCTTTTATTATTTAGTATTGCTTTTTGTTTTTCGCTTAAAATTAAAAAATACAATAGCCAACATCCATTTTATAAAAATTGGAGGCGTTTCTACTTCATATTTAGCCTAAGTTTTTTAATTGGTGGAATCGGACATTTTTGCTTCAATTATTTAGGCCTTTGGGGGCGCTATCCTTCCTGGATATTTGGCATGCTCTCTACATATTTCATCTGTTTGGCTCAAATCAGCCTTTGGCCTAAGCAAAATCAACAACAGCGATTTAAAAATTTGGCTGCTGTCCTATTATTAATAGGAATTGGCCTAGAAATTTATGTCTTCAATACTCAAAACCTAAGTATGGATCAAAGCAAAGGGCTCACCATTCCTTCTATCATTAGCGGCCTCGGTTTGATTTTTTCTTTATTTATTTTAGGTCTTTATTACCAAAGGACCATACATCCGCAATTTAAGTTCTTCTGGATCGCTGTCTTGACACTTTTACCGAATGCCTTTATCCAGAGTCAAAAACTCAATTTGGCCCCCTGGTTTGATCGCAACGATTTTGGACATGTGTTACTCGCCATTTCCTTATTCCTCTATTGGAAAGGAATCGAGGCCTACAAAGGTTAACCTTTTAAAAAATTAGAGACAAAAAAAAGGCGAGCCATAAGACTCGCCTTTGATATTTTTAGATGCTGCTTACCAACGGTAGTAAAAACCTACAGTTCCAGTCATATACTTAGAAAGGTCACCATCAATTTTGTACAACTTGGCGTAAGACCAGTCGATTAAGATACCTGTATGCTCATTGACTTTCACAGTTGGTGAAACACCAAATGTAAGTGCAACCATGTCGTCACCGCGAAGTAGGTAAGTATCATGAAAAATCATGTTACCATTATTCAAAAGACCAACACCACCATGAAGGGTTAAACCCATTTTAGAATCAGCTTTTGCCATTCCAATCACATCAGCACCAATTTGAAGTGTCATGCGTGAAAGGTTGTCATCACCAAGGTAATCGATACCTGCATCAAGTTTGGTTTGAACATTTTTAGTAAGGCTATAAGAAACACCTCCGTTTAAAGAAAGACCAGTACCGAGCTCTCCGCCGAAATGTGCACCGTGGTTGAGTTGAATACCCCATTTACCAGTTTGAGCAAAACTTAAAGTTCCTGCTAAAAGCGCGAATGCAAGTGTAATTTTTTTCATTGTCATTGATTTTAAGTAACGAAGATATTCATTTCTATTGACATGCTGCTAAATTCAAGGTTTTTTTTGAATCCAACCCCGAATTCTTCTATTTTTGCAACAATTCGATATTAAAATCCAAATCGAATAATCGGCTCCGTGGCGCAACTGTCCTTTTAGGATTTCAGTTGCTCCACAAACCAAAACGGCTCCGTGGCGCAACTGTCCTTTTAGGATTTCAGTTGCTCCACAAACCAAAACGGCTCC
>JAURHO010000092.1 GCA_030833265.1 Crocinitomicaceae bacterium
CAACGACCATCATGGGGTTTAGCGCCATGATAATACCGGCATTAAAAGCCGAGGACAAATTGAGCCCGTGAAAGAAAAAGAGCTGATTGACGGCCACACCGAAAAGGCCAGCTGCCACAAAACGCCCGTAATCGGCACGGGCAATGGGTTTTCTTTTTTGGGTAAATAGCAATAACCAAAATAGAAATACGGCCCCACTGACACGCAATAAAATAAAGGTATTGGGGTCGAGATAGCGTGGCATTACGCCTTTTGCCAGGACATGGTTGGCACCGTAAAGCACATTAACCAAAAGCAGGGCGAGATGTGCATTGAGAATTTGCGAGCGCGGCATGAGGCAAAGGTAGTTATTCCGTATCTTTGTTTCATGTACTTGTCCGCGCTACATTTAGTCAATTTTAAGAACTATACCGACCTCGATTTACAGCTTACTGCCGGGATCAACGGTATCGTTGGGCAAAATGGTGCAGGCAAGACCAACGTCCTCGACGCGGTCTACTACCTGAGCATGTGCAAGAGCTACCTCAATGTCAATGACCGTCAAAACATGCGCTTTGACCAAGCATTTTTTTCAATTGCAGGGCAGTGGCAGTTTCCTGATAAGCAGCACGACGTTCAAATAGCCTATAAGGCAGGGGTGAAGAAACTCGTCAAGTGGAATAAAAAAGCCTACGACAAACTCACCGACCACATTGGCAAATTACCCGTCGTATTCATTTCGCCCTATGACGGCGACCTCATTGCAGAAGGTTCCGATTTGCGCCGAAAATGGATGGACGGCATTTTATCACAACTCGACAAACGCTACCTCGAAGAAATTCAGCGCTATGCCAAAGTGCTCGAACAACGGCATGCTATTTTGCGCAACATGCACGAGCACCGACTCTTTGATCCTGATGCCATAGAAGTTTGGGACGCCCAACTCATTCCGGCTGCCAATTACATCTATGCCAAGCGCCGCGAGTTTTTAGAAGAGTTTATTCCTGTTTTCAAGCGTTTCTACCAAGAAATTGGCCAAGAAGCCGAATCTGTGAACCTCAGTTACCGCTCACAACTCGACGACGGCCCATTTGCCGATTTATTGGCCGCCTCATCTAAAAAGGATGCCTTCACACAATATACCAACGTGGGCATCCACAAAGACGACCTCATTTTTACAATCAAAGGTCATCCGGTCAAAAAATTTGGCTCACAGGGCCAGCAAAAATCATTCATCATTGCCCTTCGACTGGCGCAATTCGACTGGCTCAAAGCCCACAAAGGCGTCAAGCCCATTTTGCTCCTTGATGACATCTTTGACAAACTCGATCAGCAGCGCGTCGAACGTCTCATTGCACTGGTAAGTGCCGATTATTTTGGTCAGGTGCTCATTACCGACACCGACCCTGCCCGCATGCGCGATTTATTTAGTAAATTGCCTGGTGCAACGCAACTTATTGAAATCAAAGAAAACCAAGCCTACGCCCTATGAATCAGGATTTTAAAAGACAGGGTGAAGAAAAACCCCTTGGTCAGCTCGTTAAAGGCATCATGAAAGCCTATGGCCTTGAAGAAAAAATGAAGTCCTATGACCTCATTGCTGCTTGGCCCGAACTCATGGGGCCTGCCGTAGCACAACGCACCAAAGACATCAAAATTCAGAACAACACGCTGTATCTCACCATCGATTCTAGTGTCATGCGCGACGAACTTTTTCATGGCAAGCAAATCATTATTGCACGTTGTAATGCGCATGTCGGGGAAGAACTCATCCGAGATATCTGGTTCAATTAGTTGTCCAAGCCTAGCCGCTAAGGGCTGCCAAAGATTTTGTAATTTTGTCACAAATCAATCAAGAATATGTCAAATGCCTTTTTTAATGTTCCAGTTGCCAAAAATGAGCCTGTAAGGCCTTACGCTCCCGGAACTTCAGAACACAGTTCGCTCATCGCGAAATATAAAGAACTCAAAAACCAAGCGCCTATCGATGTTCCGATGTACATTGGTCATCAGAAGGTGCACACCGCCAATAAAGTGGCCATGACCATGCCACACGACCACCAAACGGTCTTGGGTCATTTCAGTATGGGAGATGCTTCACATGTTGAGGCCGCTATTGCCGCTGCACTTCAAGCAAAAAGTGCTTGGGCTGCACTTCCTTGGCAAGAACGCGCTGCTGTTTTCTTGCGTGCTGCCGATTTATTAGCAGGTCCTTTCCGCGATCGCATGAATGCCGCAACCATGCTGGCGCAATCCAAAAATGTATTCCAAGCAGAAATCGATGCAGCTTGTGAGCTCATCGACTTTTTCCGCTTTAATGTCCAGTACATGACCCAGATTTACAAAGAACAACCTGAGTCTTTGCCTGGTATGTGGAATCGTCTAGAATACAGACCACTCGAGGGTTTTGTTTTTGCAATTACGCCTTTTAACTTTACTTCAATTGCAGCCAATCTTTGTGCAGCTCCGGCCCTCATGGGTAACGTAGTTGTCTGGAAACCTGCTGAATCTCAAGTTTATTCTGCTCAAGTGATCATGGAGCTTTTTGAAGCTGCAGGTTTGCCTGCAGGTGTTGTAAACATGATCACCGTAGACGGCCCAACTGCCGGAGATATCGTGTTCAAGCACCCTGATTTCGCGGGCTTGCACTTTACGGGTTCAACCGCCGTATTCAAAAACCTCTGGAAAACCATTGGAGCGAACATCGACGCTTACAAAACGTATCCGCGCATTGTCGGTGAAACGGGCGGAAAAGATTTCGTCATGGTTCATCAAAGTGCTGGCGCTGCTGAAGTAGCTACGGCATTATCAAGAGGCGCCTTTGAATTCCAAGGGCAAAAATGCTCCGCAGCTTCCAGAGCCTATGTGCCTGCAAGTTTGTGGCCAGAGGTTCAAAAAATCTTTGTTTCCCAAGTTGAATCTTTCAAAGTAGGTAGCCCTGAAGACAGCGCTAACTTTGTCAATGCGGTTATTGATGCCCGTGCTTTTGATAAAATTGCTGCTTACATTGACTACGCAAAAGCACAACCAGATGCGCAAATCATTACCGGCGGAAACTATGACAAATCGAAAGGTTATTTCATCGAGCCTACCACAATTGTCACAACCAATCCGAAATTCCGCACCATGGTCGAAGAGATTTTTGGCCCAGTGCTCACTATTTATGTTTACCAAGACGCTGAATTTGAGGCTACACTAGAACTCCTTGATCAAACTTCAGATTACGCTTTAACGGGTTCTATCATTGCTACAGATCGCTACGCCGTTCAAATGGCCACCACTAAATTGGCGAACGCTGCAGGTAATTTCTACATCAATGACAAACCAACAGGTGCCGTTGTGGGCCAGCAACCATTTGGTGGCGCACGAGGTTCAGGTACCAATGACAAAGCGGGTGCAGCCATGAATTTATTGCGTTGGGTTTCTGCACGTACTATCAAAGAAACTTTTGTTCCACCAACAGATTACCGCTACCCATTCTTAGGTTAAGCCCATGCTTCGTTTCGGGATTTTTCTTACGATCTTACTTTGCTCTTTTGATTTCAGCGCTCAATGGCGCTGGAATCTTCAGGCAGAAATTGGGGCAAATAAACAAGAATTTCAGCAAGCCTATGCGCTTAGCCAACAGCCCTTCGATCCCAAATCTTTTTGGAAAGCAACAGCCGGTGGTGAGGTTCAGCTCGGCTATACTTTCTTGAAAGTCATGACGCTCTACAGCGGCTTGGGTTATGCGCATCAAAACTTGGCTTATCAAAGTACTGAATGGGCCACAGACCTTGATGGCATTACTTATTTATTGCTCTGCAATAAAGTAGCTTCAGGTGAATTACTCACGCTACCCTTAGGTTTAGAACTCAAGGTGCTCAGCGTGCATGCAGGTGGGGGTTTGCAATACCGCTATCGGGTGCAAGGACAAATGCAAAAGGACTTTTATGCGTATTATCCGGGCGCGGCCGAACCCATTTTGTTAAGCACCGAAGTGGGTGAGCATACACAAGCCAAATTAGACATGGGTTATTTTGCTTATTTGCAATGGAACCCAGTCAAGAGAATCGGAATAAGGGCTTCTGCCTACCGCGGGTTCAGAGATTTAAGCAATGGCCTTGAAGTGGGTGCCTTCAATGAGTGGCAGCAGCTTTTTAATAAAGAAAGCTTGGTTTTGAAAAACCTGCAATTTAACATTGGTTTGAACATCAAACTCACCGATTAATCATCATTACAATTTATAGGTTCATCCAAGTATACCCTTTGCTTCATTTAATTATTCCGGTGCTATGAAATCAATGATCTTGCTCCTTTCTTTTTTGCTTTCTTGGTTTTCTCTAGAAAATCAAACTGAAAAATCAACCGATGTCAAGCAACATCCGATTCAAGCGCAAAAGTTTGATTTGCGCGTAACGGTCACGGCCATCAATAATGCAAAAGGACTCATTGAATTTGCGCTGTATAAAAACCCGGATGTTTTTACACAAGCTGGCAAGACGCATCGTTTGGCCAGGGTGAATGCCCAGAAAGGAGAGGTGAGTTTTGTTTTTGCCGATCTTGAACCTGGTAAATATGCAATCGTTGTGTATCACGATGAAAATCAAAACAAGATTTGCGATAAAAATTTCTTTGCGATTCCTACGGAAGCCTATGCGTTTTCAAATAATGTAAGGCCCAAACTAAGCGTGCCAAGTTTTGACGATTGCGCCATCAATCTGCAGCAAAACAAGAGCATCAGCATCAAGATGGTGTATTAAGGCTTTGTAGAAGGCCTTCAATTTGCGCAAGAATTGGTCGACCATCATTCTCAATGATATAGGTGGCGAGTTCCTTTTTTTTATCATCATCCCACTGCGCCTTAATTCTTTGTTGAATGAGCGCTTCTTCGAGACCATCTCTTCTCTTTACGCGGTCTATCCGTAATTGGAGTGGTGCACACACTAGTACCGTAGCGTCGAATTGTTGATACGCTCCTGTTTCAAATAAAATGGCTGCTTCGTTGAAAACAAGCTTGCTTTTTTGAGCGCGAGCCCAAGTTTCAAAGCGCTTACGCACCAACGGATGCACACGTGCTTCAATTTCTTTTTTCAGTTCAGGGTTGTTAAACAGCGCTTGGCTCAGCACTTCTTTTTGAAATATGCCCTTGACGTAAAGCGAAGAACCTATAATTGCGCTTAACTCTTTTTGAAGCAATTCATCTTCGTTATAAAGTGCTTTTGCTTCCTGATCCGAATAAAAAACAGGATAGCCCATGTGTTCTAGTACGGCCGCAACCAAACTTTTGCCTGAGCCAATTCCACCGGTGAGTCCTATGCGTAACATGGCTCGAAATTAGGAAAAGAAAGTTGTAAATTTGCACTATGCCTAAGAAAGAATGGTTTGCCGAGTGGTTTGACTCACCTTATTATCACTTGCTTTACAACAACAGAGACGCCCAAGAAGCACGTGCTTTTATTCAAAAGCTGGTGGGGCAGCTCGCATTAAACCCTGGCGCACCTGTTCTTGATTTAGCTTGTGGCAAAGGCAGACACGCCGTCACTTTAGCCGAATTAGGTTTTAAAGTACTTGGTGCCGATTTAGCCCCACAAAGCATTGCAGCTGCGCTAGAATTCCCAGAACAACAGCCTGAACTTGACCTCGATTTCGTGGTTCATGATATGCGAGAAGTTATCGAAAACCAGCAGTTTGCAGCCGTATTTAACCTCTTCACAAGCTTCGGCTATTTCGATGCGCTAGCCGACAATCAAAAAGTTTGCGCCTCAATTGCAACCATGTTAACGCCCAATGGCATACTGGTCATTGACTTTTTCAATGCACAAAAGGTGCGTCAAAATTTGGTAGCTGAAGAAAGTGTTTCACGAGGCGACATCAATTTTGAAATCAAAAGATGGGCAGACGACGCACATATATTTAAACAAATCAGTATTCATGATCCGCAACAGGACCAATCGATTGGCCCTTTTACGGAGCGGGTTCAGGCCCTCAGTTTATCCGATTTTCAAGAATTATTAGCTGCTAGTTTTGAATTGATGAATACTTACGGCTCTTATGATCTTGCGCCTTTCGATCCGGTAAACAGTGATCGTCTCATTTTAATTGCAAAAAAGAAACCATGAGTTTTTACGTCGTAGAATTCCTTCTGATTGCCTCGGTTGTTTTAGGCGGAGCAGTAGTTAGCTATTTCAAAGCCACCAACAAAAATCAATATATCAAATTGGCCTTGGCTTTTAGTGGTGGTTTTTTGTTGGCTGTCATTTTTCAGCATTTGCTCCCTGAGCTCTATGGTTCACATGAAGGACACGCGCATGCTCATTCCGAAACGCTACCGACTTTTCAGGTGGGAGTTTTTATTCTGCTAGGTTTTTTAGTGCAGTTGGTGCTTGAATATTTTTCAGGTGGTATAGAACACGGTCATGTCCATGTACACAAAGGACAAGCCATGCCTTGGACTTTATTCATTTCACTCTCGGTGCATTCGGTAATTGAAGGTA
>JAURHO010000093.1 GCA_030833265.1 Crocinitomicaceae bacterium
AGAACAACTTACGTGGCTGAATCTATCTTGAAAAATGCGGCTTTAAAATACAAAGAAGGACTCATTTCGGTCAATGATTTCTTACTGGCTGAAACAGGTCTTGAGCAAGCACAAGCAGGAGTTGTTGCTGCTTATGTCTCACTCAGACAAGCAGAACTCGAATACCTAAAAACAAACGGAAATATCAAATAAACTATCATGAAAAGAATCATCCTTATTTCAATCATCGTCATCGGTGCGCTCGCATTAACCGTGACCAAGCTTTTATCTAATGCCGATAAAGCAAAAAAGAAAATTTACATCCATGACCTCGAGGCGGCTGTTTTAGTTGAAACGGCTAACCCTGTGGCCAATTATACATTTGAGAGTGCCTTTTCTTATTTAGGTGTTTTTGATGCCATGCACCAGAACAATGTAGCGTCAGAAGGTTCCGGAAAACTCATTGAATTATTAGTGAAAGAAGGTCAACAAGTTCAAAAAGGGCAAATAATCGCTAAACTTGATGACGAACTCATTCAGTTACAAATTGAAAATGCAAAGCTCAACATTGCTCAATTAAAAAATGACAATGCGCGCTTTGCGAATCTCCGCAAAGAACAAGCGGTATCGTCTGTTGAAGCAGAAAAAATGGAATTGGCCTTGAAATCTGCCGAAGTACAACTCAAGCAACTACAAAAGCAACGCAAAGGTTGTAAAGTATTAGCGCCGTTTGCTGGTGTGGTTACTAAAAAAATGGCCGACCTCGGTTCTATGGTGATGCCAGGTACGCCAATTATTGAACTCACTGATATTGCACAACTCAAACTTTCAATTTCAGTTCCAGAGCGCGATGTGCTCAAGTTTAAAGTGGGTCAGAAGGTAGCAGTTCGTGTAGATGCGCACGAAGGAGAAGTGTACAACGCCACTGTGTACAGCACTTCAGTTCAAGCCGATGCGTTGCATAATTTTAAAGTACAAGTATTGGTTTCAAACAAAGCGCAAGCAAGAATTCTTGCGGGCATGTACGGAAGTGTAACACTTCAAAGCTCGAAATCAGTTACCGCAATGGCTGTGCCTAGAAAAGCACTTATTGGCTCAACCAAAACGCCTCAAATTTATGTGGTACGCAACGGAAAAGCGAAACTAACCAGCTTTAGCCCAGGTACCTCTGACGGGAACTACCTTGAAGTCGTTTCAGGTTTAGCAGCAAGCGATGAAATTGTTGTGAAAGGCCAAGTGAATTTAGAAGACGGGATGAACATCAAACGCAATTAATAGCCCCATGACACTTACAGAATTGGCCATTAAAAGGCCTTCATTTATCATTGTAATCTTCACCATCTTAGTGGGTGGTGGTTTACTCAGCTACAAGCAGCTCTCTTATGAGCTCATGCCGGACTTTTCGGCGCCACTTTTAACGATCACGACCGCTTATCCGGGTGCATCGCCTTCTACCGTTGAATCACAGGTTTCTAAACCGCTTGAAGATGTCCTCAGTGGTATGGAAAACGTCGATGAAGTGACCTCTTTTTCATTTGACAATGCATCTTTTGTGTTGCTCGAATTCAAGGCCTCAGC
The DNA here is from genome assembly GCA_030833265.1 of Crocinitomicaceae bacterium. Taxonomy (GTDB): domain Bacteria; phylum Bacteroidota; class Bacteroidia; order Flavobacteriales_D; family Crocinitomicaceae; genus UBA952. The sequence goes on from JAURHO010000093.1 coordinate 1,558, forward strand.
CAATATTGATGACGCACTTGAAGATGCACAAAGAAAAATCAATAATAACCTGAGTAAACTCCCTGAGGATGCGCTCAATCCGGTGGTTGCCAAAATTGAACCCAACGCAACGCCTGTTTTACAATTAAGTGCGGTCGCAGCAAATATTACAGATGCAGAACTCATGCGCTTGATGGACGAACAGTTATTACCGCAAATCAAGCAAGTAAAAGGGGTGGCCGAAGTGCAAGTAATTGGTGGCGAGCGTCGCGCGTTTCGCGTCAATGTAGATAAAGAAAAAATGCGCAAGCTCGGCTTGTCTTTGGCGCAAATCAATCAGGCTGTTGCGATGTCTAACCTAGATTTCCCGACAGGAAAAGTCAAAAGTCAAGATGAGCAAATAACTGTACGTTTAACAGGTAAGTACCAAAGCATTGATGACCTTAAAAATCTTGTTTTAGTCGCTAAAGGAACTTCTTCCATCAAATTAGGTGACCTCGCCGAAGTGGTTGATGCCAGTGATGATCAAGTAACGATTAGCCGCTTGAATGGGGTCAATGGTATTGGTCTGCGCATCAAAAAGCAAAGTGACGCCAATGCGGTAGACGTAGCCAAATTGACCAAACAAAAATTCAAAGACCTCGAGGAAAAATATGCCAAAGAGGGCTTGCAATTCACTATTGCAACAGATACTTCAATTCCGACCATTGAATCAGTAGACGCTGTTATTCATGACCTCGAGTTGGCGGTCTTGTTAGTAGCCTTGGTAATGCTTTTGTTCTTGCATACCATCCGCAATGCCTTTATTGTCTTGGTTTCCATTCCGGCATCTTTGATCTCTACTTTTGTAGCGATGTATCTGTTAGGCTATACGCTTAACCTCATGACTTTACTTGCCATGTCTTTGGTGATCGGTATCTTGGTGGATGACTCTATTGTGGTCTTAGAAAACATTTATCGCCACCTACAAATGGGTAAGAAGCGCCGCCAAGCAGCACTTGATGGTCGAAACGAAATCGGTTTCACCGCCCTTGCTATTACACTTGTCGATGTCGTGGTGTTCTCGCCAGTTGTTTTTATTGAAGGAACTATTTCAGATATCTTGCATCAGTTCTCTATTGTTGTTGTGATTTCAACCTTGATGTCATTGTTTGTTTGCTTTACCCTGACACCATGGTTGGCTTCTCGCTTTGCTAAAGAAGTACAACTGAATCCTAAAAAGCCTTTTCAAGCTGTTTTACTTTGGTTTGAAAGACGCATCACCATCTTTACCAATTCATATGTAAAGATTGTAGGTTGGGCACTCAGACACAAAATATCAATGGGCTTGATCATCATTGGCATTTTCGTGGCTTCTTTTTCAACAATGGGCTTAGGTATTGTGGGGCAGGAGTTTGTTTCACAAGGTGACCAAGGAAAATTCATGCTCAAACTCAAATATGAAAAGAGCGCAACCTTTGCTGAAAACAACCTCACTACCATGAAAATTGAGCAGTTGTTGCTTGCACAAAAAGACATGATTGACATCGTTTTCTCTAATGTGGGTGGTCCAAGTGCAGGTCTTGGTGCAGCAGCATTCGGAGCTGAAAACCGCTCTGAAGTAACAGTCATGATGAAAAAAGGCAAGCAAAAAGAGATTCCTACGGTGGAGTACATGAATGCCATTCGCAAAAAGATTGAAGATGAATTCCCAGGTGTGGAGGTCAAAGCACTCAACATGGGCTTGATCGATTCTGAACAGGCGCCAATCGAAATTTTCCTTTCAAGCAATGACAAAGAACTCATGATGAAAGAGGCGCAGCGTTTGAAGCATGCCATCAAAGCCATGAAAGGTGCAAAAGATCCCTCTTTAAGCACAGAAGATGTAACGCCAGAAGTTAAAATTGCACTTGATCGTGAAAAAATGGGTCAGTTGGGTGTAAATGTAGCTGCAGTTGGTATGCAATTGCAAGGTGCACTTTCAGGAAATGACGACAGTCAAATTGATCTCGGTGGTTCTGAATACGATATCCGAGTCATGCTCGATGCTGCCAATAGAAAAGATATTCAGGACCTTTCTGGGCTCACTTTCACAAATAACGAAGGCAAGCAAGTGCTACTCAGTGAATTTGCGAATATCAGTGTTGATAACGCTGCGGGTACACTCGAGCGCAAGAACCGCATTCCAAATACGACCCTCAGATGTTATGTTTTAGGAACAGCACCAGGTACGGTCGCTACTGCTATTGATGATTACCTTAAAAAAGCACCACTTGATCCAAACGTGCGCCTTACTTGGGGCGGCGAAATCAAAAGACAAAAAGAATCTTTTGGTGCACTCGGAACAGCCATGGGTATTGGGGTTATTTTGGTTTACCTCATCATGGTAGCCTTATATGACAACTTCGTTTATCCGTTTGTGGTCTTGTTCTCTATTTTGGTGTCTTTGGTTGGGGCGATCCTTGCGTTAGCGCTTACCTCCTCAAACATGGGAATTTTCACGATGTTGGGTATGTTGATGCTATTGGGGCTGGTTGCCAAAAACGCCATCCTGATTGTCGATTTTACCAATCACCTCAAAGAAAAAGGCATGACTACCTATACAGCATTGCTTGAAGCTGTCCGCGAAAGGATGCGCCCAATTCTCATGACGACCATAGCAATGGTAATCGGTATGGTGCCAATTGCAACTGCAACTGGTTCAGGTGCAGAATGGAAAAACGGCCTTGCATGGGTACTCATTGGTGGTTTAACCAGCTCAATGTTCCTAACGATTATTGTCGTCCCAATGATGTACTACGTAGTGGATCGCATTCAAGCCAAAATTCAATTCAAAAAGTTAGCTAAGCTAGCAGATATCGATGTAAGCGAAGAAGCTTAACGAAGTACTTCATTCGTTATCCTATTAGCAATCAACAAAAGAGGCGGCCAAAGGCCGCCTCTTTTGTTATTATAGTGTATCAATTGCAATCAGCTCTTTATAAAAAATAATTTGAATCTTATTCCTTATTTCTTATTTCTTATTTCTTGGAATTCACGTAATTATAGACTCGATAAGTGAGGTAAATATTGATAATAATTACGGCAATCACCACATAGCCCAAAAGATCAAAGTTCATAAGAGGTGCGCTCGGGCTGTACTGCCAAACAATTTTGCCACCGATCATAGCGGCAACACCACCAGCCATTTGTTGTAAAGAAGAATTGATACTCATGAAGGCGCCTCGGTCTTTGGCTTCAGGCACCGAAGTAGTAAGTGCCTGAGACGGTACCATACGGGCCATAATGCCGCCCATCATGAAAATATTGACAACAATCAATACAAAAAGGGTGGTTTCCCCTAAGTGTACATAAACCAAAACGGAGCCGATCATTACTAAAGAAGCAATCATGAAAAGCTGAAATTTATTGACTTTATCAGCAATCCAGCCAATGAAAGGCATGATCATAAAAGTGGAAATACCAACAATCATGAAAAGTAAAGGAAGGTCTTTTTGAGAAAGACCAACATTGTTTACGGCAAAAGCACTGCCCCAAGGCATCATGAAATAGCCACCCAGAGACATAAACGCCGTAGCCATGAAACCGATTCTGTAATTGCGGTTTTTGATGGTAGCTAAAAGATGCGAGAAGGCCGAGTGCTCTCTTTTCAGCGCCAGGTGCGCATTGATCGGTTTAAGTGCCAAAAGTATGGCTAATAGCATCCCGATAGACAAGCCAACAATTAAGTAAAATGGAGTTTGCCAGTGGTATTCAGCTGCGATGTAAAGACTTAATGGGATACCAACGATTTGACTCAGACCAAAGCCCATTTGCATAAAGCCCATCACTCTTCCGCGTTGTTCCAGACTAAAAATATCGGCAACAATAGCCATGGAAATAGAGGACATCACGCCCCCGAAGAGGCCAGTCAGGATGCGTGCCCATACAAGTTGGCCATAAGAATCTGCCATTCCGCAAAATAGCGTGCCAATAATAAAACCGCTGTAGAAAAATACAAGGAGGCGTTTGCGGTCAAAGCGGTCGGCGAAACCTGCGGTTAAAAAACCGGAGATGCCAGCCGCAAGTGCATAGCTTGAAACTACAATGCCAAATTGATCTGGTTTAACTTTAAAATCTTTCATGAGGAGGTCGCCGAGCGGAGACATGACCATGAAATCGAGAACGACTGTAAATTGAGTTAGAGCCAAAATGGCAACTGCGAGCCATTGATAACGGGTAAGGGGGTGGTTGTTTTTCACAGTGCAAAGGTATCAAAGTTCAAGGCTTAGCTTACTGATGAAGATATAATTTAACGGACAATTACAATTTTCTTTTCCTGTTGGGTTGCTCCTTTACTGATCCTGACTAGGTAAATTCCAGATTTAAAGGAAGTAATTGAATAGGATTCCGTTTGTTGCTCGGCTTTCCATTTATGGATCAAACGACCATCGAGTTGCCAAATTGAAATTTGTGCTCCGATAAAATTTGCGTCGAGTTTGATGCGCAAGTTTTCGGTAAGTTCATCAATAATTAGTTGAAATCCGAGTGAATTTTGTGTTGGAATATCAGCCGTATTCAGTTCAATAAAAAGCGTATCAGAAGTTTGAAAACAACCATGTTCGTTGATAGAAAGCACGTGGTAATAACCAGTTTGAGGCACGGAAAGCAGGTTGCTATTTTGCCCAATAAGTGCAGTGCCATTGAGGTGCCATTGCAAATATGAACTCGTGTTGATGGCACTCAAGGTTCCCTGAACGCTATCGTTTTCAATCCATGGAATAGTTGGGCTTTCGTAGAGTAATAAAGTGTCTTGATCAATAAAGCTCGGAACCGGATTGATATTTTCAATTTCGATTTGATAAGCAATTTGAGCGCTACCCGCCACACAAGCATTACAAGCACCTATATTAAGTGTATG
>JAURHO010000094.1 GCA_030833265.1 Crocinitomicaceae bacterium
TTTCAACTTGGCGCAACCCGATGACGCGCCAGTTTTTAACCAAGATCCATTGTTTGTAAGCTGTGCAGGGCAAGCCTATGAATACAACGCAGCTGTAAATGATGCCAATCAAGATTCCCTAGTTTTTGAGTTTGGTGTGCCTTATGATTATTTCCCTACAGGGGCCTACAATCCACCTTCTAATCCTGCAGCCATTCCTTTTGAGCCTGGGTTTAGTGCAAATAGCCCAACACCCGGGCCCAGTGTTAATGCCAACAACATAGCTGCTGCACTTGATCCATCTAGCGGAAAACTAACATTCACTTCTTTTACCATCGGTAATTATGTTGTTAAAATGCTAGTAAAAGCCTACCGCGGATCCGTCCTTATTTCACAAACAGAACGCGAAATGCAGTTGGTGCTTCAACCATGCAGTTCCACAAATAACCCACCAATTTTAGCGGCCCCTTTTAACGGTGGGACTTCCTACGAACTGACAGTCAATGCTGGCGACCTCGTCAACTTTAACATCGATGTTTCAGATAACGATCTTCAGGCAAATGGCACCCAACAACTGATTACACTGGAAGGCAGTTTGCCTTGTACAACAGGTCCGTGTCCGAGCCTTTCTTCGGCGCTACCATTGAGCGGTCTGGCCAATATTCAAACCCAATTTACTTGGCAAACAACTTGTGATCACCTACTAGATAGCCAAGGTCAGGCGCTCGTATCTAAAAGTTATCATTTTGTCTTTAAGGCCACAGACGATGTTTGTCCTGTTCCGCAAGTAAGCTTTACGACCATTACCATACATGTCTTGAATCCTGGCATTCTTGCCGCTCCGCAAATCAGCTGCATTCAAACTGCCAATAACAATGATCTCAATATCTTTTGGCAGGGCCTGAATCCGGCATCTGCTAGCACGTTTGCTGCCTACCAAATTTATTCCGTTCAGAACGGGTTACTCGCCAACATTCCAACGATCAATACCACAAGTTTAACGGTGCCTGCCATTAACGCAAGCCATGACTTCTATTTGGCTGTTGCTTCAGGTTGTGCCGGTGCCTATTTAGATTATTCTGATACCGTCAAAAATATTTTACTGACACTCACCAACCCTAATGACGGAACCGCTGTCTTGAATTGGAACAAACCCAAAAACCCAGCAGCGAGTTCCTATAACGCTTATTATTATATCTACCGGGAATACCCTACTAACTTCTTTAACTTTATTGATAGCGTCCCTTATAACCAAACGAGCTACGTTGATACCATTGATATTTGCCATGCCTTTTTGCGCTACCGCGTCAATCTAAAAACCACTTCTTGCAATTTCAATTCGAACAGACCAGGTGACAACCTTACCGACATGATGACACCCTTCATTCCAGTCATTTCAAACGTTGGTTTTGATACGAGTTCGCAACAAATGCAAATTCAATGGAATACAAATGCAGCACCAGATACTTATGGCTATGTCGTCTACACCTATGATGCCAACGGATTTCTAGTAGAGCTAGATACACTTTACGGCCAAAACAATACGACTTACCTTTACAACGTTGCTGGATCTGGGCCATATAGCTACACGGTTGCCGCTTTTGACTCTTGCTTAACTACAACAATTCCTGCGACCTTTCAAACTTCAGCTAAAGCAAACTTGCACACCTCTATTTTAGCAAATTACCAGCTCGATATGTGTCCTCAGACTGCTCAACTGAATTGGTCTCAATATTTGGGTTCGGCAGTCAACTCATACGAAATATGGAGCAAGCACAACAACCAATGGAGCTTATTAACAACAAGTACGGATACCTTTGCTACCGTTCAGTTAATCAAAAATGAAAGTTATTGTTTGTATGTCAAAGCCAATCTGCAAACGGGATTTAGTGCTTTTTCAAATCCATTGTGTTTTACCATGCCACAACCCGGAGCTCCAAGTTTCCATTATTTCAGCGTAGCAACGGTGCACCAAAAAGACATCGAACTACGGGCTTGGGTCGACCAAAGTGTAGGTGTTACTGAAATGAGCTTTGAAAGAAAAGATACCAACGGGGTTTTTCAAGTACTTGGTAATGCTCCTGTAAACGCAAATCTTGCGGTTTTTCTTGATGATGATGTAGATACTAAATGGGGGCCATGGACCTATCGCTGCAGTTATTTAGACAGTTGCGGCAACCCAGGTTCGTATGCCAATGAAAACACAACCATTTTTGTGAGCGGAACAGCTGATCAGTACAACATGATCAATAGTTTAAGTTGGAGCCCATATACCCAATTTATTGGTGGGATTCAAAATTATCAAGCTTATCGCAACGCCTATGGAACTTGGGAACAAATACCTTTTCAAATCATGCCTGACGGGACTTACCAACTTCAAGACGACGTCTCGTCCTTGCGCAATAAAGGTGAAGTTTGCTATCAAATCATGGCGCTTGAAAATATAAATCAGTTTGGTTTTACAGACAGTAGTTTTTCCAACGAATTGTGCTTGAAATACGAGCCACTCATGTTTGTTCCCAATGCGTTTACCCCCGATGGTCTGAACCCCATATTCTTGCCTGTTGTTCAGAACGTCGATCCGGAAAAATACACCTTTAGTATTATTGATCGTTGGGGTCAGGTTGTTTTTGAAACCAATGATCCGGCACAAGGCTGGGATGGCATCATTCAAAAAACGGGCTTGCCCGCCACCAATGACATTTTTCAATACCGCATTGAATTGATCATTAATAAAACTGATTCCCTCGTGAAGCAGGGTTACGTGACACTTATCCGATGAGTTTAAAGCGCATATTAATCATCCAAACTGCCTTTCTTGGGGATGTCGTTTTGGCCTCACCAATCTGGGAAAACCTACATCGACAATTTCCAGATGCGCAGCTTGATGTTGTAGTCAAAAAGGGAAACGAATCTTTACTCGCCAAACACCCTTTTCTGCATCAAGTCTACACTTTTGACAAGCGTCAAAAGATTAAAAATCTTTGGAATTTAGGTAGGCAATTGAGACAACAGCGCTATGACCTCGTGATTAATTTACAGCGTTTTGCAAGCTCAGGCCTGCTTACTTTTTTGGCTCGAGCGAAAGAAAGCCGCGGATTTCAAAAAAATCCATTGTCGTTTTTATTTAGAAAGCAGTACAAACATGAAATGAAGCCAAATTGGCACGAGGTGGATCGCAATTTACAGCTCATCGCAGATTTGGTAGCCTCACCTACCCGCAGGCCACAATTATACCCAAATCAAGAAGACCTTGCTAAAATTCTGCCCTACCAAGAAGCTCCTTACTACTGTCTGGCACCCACGAGCGTTTGGTTTACAAAGCAAGCTCCTCAAAGAATTTGGCTCGATCTGATTGCGCAACTCGCAAATCCCAACGTCAATATTTACTTACTAGGGGCACCCGCTGATCATGCCTATTTGGAAGCAATGCGACAGGCTATACCTGAAGTGAAGGTTGAAAATTTAGCAGGTCAATTAACCCTCCTGCAATCGGCTGCACTCATGGCTAAAGCGCAACGAAATTTTGTCAATGATTCCGGACCCTTACACTTGGCATCTGCTACTAATGCACCCGTTAGCGCCTTCTTTTGTTCAACCGTACCTGAATTTGGTTTTGGGCCGCTCTCCGATGATTCCAAAATTATCGAGGTAAGCAACTTAGCATGCCGCCCTTGTGGTTTACACGGTCATAAAAGTTGCCCGAAAGGTCATTTTCAATGTGGAGAAGCACTGCAGCTCCATTAAATCAAAACTTGCGCGCCCCTTACGGCTTCAGTAATTTTTCCGTCCTGGAAGGCAAGCTGACCATTTACAAAAGTCATGTCTACCGATGCGCTAAAAGTGTGTCCTTCAAAAACAGACCATCCACATTTAGAGAATAAGTTCTCTTTTTTGACAAGATGCGGCTTGTTGAGGTCAGCAATAACTAAATCAGCATAATACCCTTCTTTAATAAAGCCTCGCTTTTGAATTCCGTAAAAAAGCGCTGGGTTTTCAGCTGATTTTTCTACTATTTTCTCGAGGCTTAAAAAGCCAGTTTCGTGGAGCGAAAGCAGCATGGGAAGTAAGTGCTGCAGCGTTGGACCTCCAGACTTTGACTGCATGTAGACTTGTTGTTTCTCTTCAAGTGTATGCGGTGAATGATCGGTCGTGATAAAATCAATATGGTTCTCATTTAAGGCCCGGAGTAAGCCCATCCGATCTGCCTTTCCTTTTATAGAAGGATTATATTTAATGAGCGGGCCGTATTTTTGGTAATCTTCTGAAGAAAAATAAAGGTGTGGGATACTAACCTCACAAGTTTGTTTTTTCTGCAGTAAAGGAAGCGCTTTATCAAAAAGCAGTGCCTCTTTGTAGGTCGTTAAGTGTAAAATATGGAGGCGGGCATCGTATTTTTTTGCCAACTCCAAAGCGCGTTTCGTGGCTACCAAACAAGCTTCTTCAGATCGGATTAGTGCATGTGCTTCAAAGGGAATATTTTGACCGTATTTCTCTTGAAATGCTTTTTCATTTTGCTCAATGAGCGCTGAATCTTCGCTGTGCAAAGCCACAATGCGGTCTGTCTGTGAAAAAACGGCTTCTAGGGCTTCCGGATGATCTGCTAAAAGATGTCCACTACCTGAAAAATACAAACCGTCGTCGGTGAGTGCTACAAAGTCAGTGTCTGTTAAATCAAAATTCGCTAGCTCTTGGCAATTTGCTGCAGAAATCCCTAAGAACACCCCATAATTACAACGCGCATTTTGCTTGGCCAATGCCAATTTTTCTTGAACCAAAGTTGGCGAAAGTGTAGCCGGCTCTGTATTCGGCATATCAAACACGGTGGTTACCCCTCCTGCTATAGCGGCCGCGCTTTCTGTGAGCCAAGTGGCTTTGTAACTGAGCCCTGGTTCTCGAAAATGAACATGTGTGTCAATTAAACCAGGAAAAATATGTTTTCCAGTGGCATCAATTACCTGTTCGTTCAGATTTACCGAGAGTCGCTCACCAATTTCCGCAAAGACGCCATTGGTGATTCGGATATCTCGTTTGAGGACCGCTTTCGAACTGACAAGCCAGCCATTTTTGATTAAATAAGTACCCATTTTTTAATAGATTATTGACCTTGCCCGAGAGAATAAGCCGCTTTACCATTGAAGGCATACAAATTTTCTGTCTTGATCACATCAATTTGCAATCCTTCAGCAGCAGCAAGTAGCTCTATGATTGCTTTTTTGGAAGCTAACTCAGGAGATTTTACCATAAAACGACAGCGCCAATGGTCAGTACAAAACGTTTCGGGAAAGCCATCAGGATATACTTTGATGCCTCGGTTTGTAATTAGAGCCAATTCAAAAGCAGTATTTCCTAGTTGGTGAAGTTGTTTGGCGAGTTCATTTACTTCTAGTCCTGTCCAGTGCACGAATAAATCAACACCTTGTAGTGTTTTCTCCTTTTGAGCTTTCCGTAGATATTTTGGCAGCTGAATTCGAGCGTCTTCTTTATAATTTACAGCTGGGAAAGCCTCTGGTCGTTTACCTAAATTCGCAATAAGCGCTTCAGTAAATTCTTTTGTGTTTACTCGACGTGTACTTACTCCTTCTTTGTAAATGTCAAAGGTATGTACACCTTGTTCAATTGTTTTTAACCAAGCATTTTGAATTTTTTCAGCGATAGCCGTTTGGCCTATATGAATCAGCATTTGTACGGCACCAAGCAAAAGTCCTGACGGATTGGCTATCCCCTGCCCTGCTATCATTGGAGCTGAACCACGAATCGCCTCGAACATCGCGCATTCTTCACCAATATTTGCCGAACCTGCCAATCCAACTGAACCTGCAATTTCAGCAGCTATATCTGAGATGATATCACCATAGAGATTTAGTGTCACGATTACTTCGAAATCCTGGGGTGCGTTGGCCAATTTAGCGGCACCAATATCAATAATCCAGTGGTCATTTTCAATATCCGGGTATTCTGCAGCAATTTCATTGAATACTTCACGAAACAAACCATCAGTTTGCTTCATGATGTTGTCTTTGGTGAAGCAGGTTACCTTTTTTCTACCGTAAAGCTTGGCATATTCAAAAGCATAACGGATGATTTTTTCACATCCTGGCCTGCTAATTAATTTGAGACATTGAACTACTTCATCTGTTTGCTGATGCTCAATACCAGCGTAAAGGTCTTCTTCATTTTCGCGAATTATCACAAGATCCATTTTAGGATGTTTTGTTGCTACATAAGGATGCAGGCTAAAACACGGTCGAATATTTGCAAAAAGACCTAGGAATTTACGAGTAG
>JAURHO010000095.1 GCA_030833265.1 Crocinitomicaceae bacterium
TGATTTTGGAACTTGCCGAGCGCCAACCAACCTGGCATTTTACAATTATAGGCTGGGAGCCAAACGGTCAAAAGGTGCCTAGTAATGTCGAGCTGATCGCTTTTTCGCCAATTGCAGTGGTTATTGAATACTTGCAAAAACATCGTTACTACTTTCAGCTATCGGTCATGGAAGGATTTCCGAATGCACTTGGTGAGGCCATGGCTTGCGGTTGTGTACCTATTGGAAGCAATGTGTCGGGCATCCCTGAACTAATTGGCGATACAGGTCTTATATTGAGTGAGAAAAATGTGCTTTATTTAGAGCGCAGCATTGAGCTTTTGCTTCAGCAAGATTTTTCAGCGGCAAGTATGAAAGCTAGAAATCGAATTGAAACACACTTTCTCCCTGAGCATCGTTTGGAAAAAATGAAAGCGGTTTTTGCGCAATATGCTTGCTAGCTTACTTTGTGAGCTGTAACAATAGCTCATGCATCTCCTTTGCCAATTCTTTTCTAGAGTAGGGTAAAAGGGTGTCTTTTCTACTGATTTGTTGGGAAGTAAGTTCGATGACAGCTGGCCACGGCACGTCGGTATCGAAGTTGATGACCATGGTGCCCGCTTGTTTAGAAAGAATGGCTGCGGCGTCACCGTCTTGGGGGCCGATGGCCAGAATGGCTTGCTCGCTCGCGAGGTATTCAAAGAGTTTCCCCGTAACAATGCCTTTTTGGCTTTTTACATTGTTGAGTGGTAACAAGAGCAAGCTGCAAGCTGAAAGTTCTTCGAGCACCTGTTCGTGTGGTACAAAGTTTTCAAAATGCGTGTAGGGCAACAGGCCATTGGCTTGTAGGTCTTCTTGAACACAGGCATCTAGGGCGCCAATGAGTCGGATTTTTAGCTTTTGGGCAAATTCAGGGTGTTCTTGAACGTACAGCCCTAGGCTTTTCCAAAGTGCACCTGGGTTGCGGTCTTTATTGATAGAACCGGTGTGTAAGATGGTGAAATGCGGATCGGTTTGCTTTTCGAAATGCTGAAAATCTTCGGGTGCAAAGCCGTTGGAAATGAGTTGAGGTACACGGCCTGCCAGTTGCGTCATTTGCGTTTGCATGTCGCGGCTCACCACTACGAGTGCATCGGCTTGCTTCAAAACACTTTGTTCTAATTTTTGATGCCAACGAAGCCCCCAACTTGTGAGTGGCAGTTGCTCAAACCAATCGATTTGTGTCCAGGGGTCGCGAAAGTCGGCAATCCAGGGTAGTTTAGTTTTGGCTTTTAGGTTGCGTGCAATAAGGTGCAAAGAATGAGGAGGCCCAGTAGAAATAATGGCTGCTACTTCTTGTTCTTGTAAAAACTTAAGGAGAAACTTAGTAGATGGCTTGATCCAGGCCATTTTAGCATCTGGAATAAATAGATTGGCACGCAGCCACATCGATAAGCGTTTGGTAAGCCTTGGCTTTTTGCCGCCTTTTTCTTGCAAAAAACCGGTATGCAGTTGCTTGCCTGCATTGCCTGTAAACTTGAGGTAAAGCTGGGTGGGTTCCCAAATTTCAGTTTGAATAACTTGAATATCTTTGGGTACAAAGGCCAACAAACTTTCATCCTGTACCGGGGCTTCAGGATTGCTGGGGGTGTAAATAATTGGATCCCAACCAAGCTCATGAAGGTAGCGCGTAAAATGCAACCAACGCTGAACACCTGTGCCTCCACTTGGGGGCCAGTAATAGGTCAAGATCAGTACTTTTTTACGCTCAGCCAAGTTTTGATTTTAGATGTGCAAGTGCTGTTTGAAGCCCTGCAGCGTTTTTACCACCTGCAGTTGCAAAAGCAGCTTGCCCACCACCTCCGCCTTGTATATGACCAGAGATTTCTTTGATCCATTGGTTGGCTTGCCAGTTGTTTTTGCTCGCTAAGGCTTCATTTAGGATGATGGTAATACCACATTTGTCGGCTTCTTTGTGGCCAATGACTCCTACAAAAGCGTCAAATTCTTGGCGCAATTGAAATAAGATATCTTTGGCAGTTGCGGCGTCAGTATTGAGTTCTTTGAACAAGACCTGCATGCCGTTATGGGCAACAACTTCTGCTTTGAGTTCGTTTTTGAGCTGTTGAGCTTGCATTTTTGCAAAGCGTTCGAGTTCTTTTTGAAGGCTATTGTTTTTGAGCTGTAATTCTTCAATGGCCTTGACTAAATCTTTTGGTTTTTTGAGCAAGGCATCGATTTGTTCGAGTTGCGCTGCCTTTTCTTTAAAGTAAGTCATGGCAACAGTACCCGTGATTGCTTCAATGCGGCGGATACCTGCAGCAACTGCGCTTTCAGCCGTAATTTTAACAACTCCGATTTGTCCGGTGTTTGGCACGTGAATTCCGCCACACAACTCAACAGAAGCGCCAAATTCAATGACGCGCACTTTATCGCCATATTTTTCACCAAATAGTGCCATAGCGCCTTTGGCTTTTGCGGCTTCAATGTCTAGGGCGCGGTTTTCTTCAAGGGCAATGTTCGCTTGAATAGCTGCATTGATATGTGCTTCAATTTGCGCGAGTTCTTCGTCGGTGACTTTTGAAAAGTGCGAGAAGTCAAAGCGCAGGCCTTTTTCGGTGACTAAAGAGCCTTTTTGCTCAACGTGTGTCCCGAGGATACTGCGTAAAGCATGGTGTAGTAAGTGCGTCGCACTGTGGTTTTTGGCTGTAGCTGCTTGCTTTGCCGCATCTACTTGCGCGGTAAAAGTGGCGCTCAGGTCTTTAGGCAATTCTGAACACAAGTGAACGATGAGGTTGTTCTCTTTTTTGGTATCAAAAATGCGCACTTGCTCATTGCTAGAACTAAGCGTGCCACTATCGCCAATTTGGCCGCCACCTTCTGCATAGAATGGAGTTTGATCCAAAACTAATTGGTAAAATACTTTGCCTTTTTGGCTCACTTTGCGGTGCTTGATGATCTGAACAGGCGCGCTCAGTTGGTCATAACCAATAAAGGTGGTGTTGCAATCTGGGTGCACTTGCATCCAGTCGTCGGTTTCTAGAGATGTAGCCGCGCGCGATCTTTCTTTTTGGATATCGAGTTCTTGAGCAAAACCTTCTTCGTCAATTGAAAGTTCGTTTTCACGGGCAATTAAAGAAGTGAGGTCTAGTGGGAAACCATAGGTGTCGTAAAGTTCAAAAGCTGCTGCGCCGGAAATTTGCTGCTGGCCGCTGGCTTTAACTTGTGCGATAAGGTCCTCGATGCGTTTGATCCCGAGCTCGAGCGTTCTGAAGAAGCTCAATTCTTCTTCCTTAATAACTTTATAAATGAGTTCTTTTTGGGTCAGTAATTCAGCATATGGCGCGCCCATTTGTGCACCTAGCACTAAAGATAGTTCGCATAAGAACGGTTCTTTGAGGCCCAAAGTTTGGTAGCCATAACGAACGGCTCTGCGTAAAATTCTGCGAATGACATAGCCTGCACCGTTATTGGCAGGGAGTTGGCCATCGGCAATTGAAAAAGCAATGGCTCTGATGTGATCTGCAATAACGCGCAAGGCGATATCGGTGCTTTCGTGCTGGCCGTATGAAACACCTGATACATTAACAACAGACTGAATGAGCGCCTGAAAAAGATCGGTGTCGTAGTTACTTTGCTTGCCTTGAAGTGCCATAGCCAAGCGCTCCAGACCCATGCCGGTGTCCACGTGCTTCGCAGGAAGTGGTTCTAACGAGCCATCAGCCTTGCGATTAAATTCCATGAATACGTTATTCCAGATTTCAATGACCTGCGGGTGGTCTTGGTTGACCAGCGTTTTACCTGCAGTTTGCTGACGTTCTGCTTCAGAGCGGAGGTCAACATGAATTTCAGTACAAGGACCACAAGGCCCAGTGTCACCCATTTCCCAGAAGTTGTCTTTTTTGGAGGCCATAATGATGCGCTCCTCAGCAATCCATTTTTTCCAGATGTTGATGCTTTCGGTATCTTGCGGAACGCCGTCTTTTTGATCGCCTTCAAAAACGGTGACATACAGGCGGTCCACCGGTATTTGATACACTTTTGTGAGTAATTCCCAGGCCCAACCAATGGCTTCTTCTTTAAAGTAGTCACCGAAAGACCAGTTACCAAGCATTTCAAACATGGTGTGGTGGTAGGTATCAACACCTACTTCTTCTAAATCGTTGTGCTTTCCGGAAACGCGCAAGCATTTTTGCGAGTTCGCTACGCGTCTTTGCTGCGGTGTTTGATAGCCCAAAAAGAAATCTTTGAACTGGTTCA
Organism: Crocinitomicaceae bacterium; assembly: GCA_030833265.1. Lineage (GTDB taxonomy): Bacteria > Bacteroidota > Bacteroidia > Flavobacteriales_D > Crocinitomicaceae > UBA952. The sequence continues at coordinate 4,219 of JAURHO010000095.1, forward strand.
TACCGGCATTGGTAAACATTAGGGTAGGGTCATTCTTGACCACCATTGGGGCGGATGAAACAATTTGGTGTCCTTTACTTTCGAAAAAGTCGAAAAATTGTTGTCTTATTTCTGAAACGGTCATGTGTTTTTTCTGAAGCCACAAAGTTAGGAATTTGCTGCGAGCTTCTTGTATCTTTGTGCAAATCAGTATCGCTCATGGACTTCATTTCTTCTGAACTACAAAATTATATCGGTAACCACAGTTCTGATACCTCAGCATTGCTTGCAAAAATAGACCGTGAAACACACCTTGAAGTATTGCAGCCACGCATGCTGAGTGGTCATTTTCAGGGGCGTGTTTTAAGTATGCTGAGTCATTTATTGAAGCCCAATGCCATTTTAGAAATCGGTACCTACACTGGATATTCAGCGCTCTGTTTGGCAGAAGGTTTAGCACCAATTGGCAAGCTCGTTACCATTGATATCAATGAAGAACTTGAGAAAAGAGTGCGTGCTTATTTTGACAGCTCAACTTATGCTGAGCAAATAGACTACCGCATTGGTAATGCCGCTGAACTTATGTTGCAGCTAGACACCACCTTTGACCTGATTTTTATAGATGCAGACAAGCAGCAATACCCCACTTATTACGAACAAGCCTTGCAAATCTTGAATCCGGGTGGTTTCATTTTAATAGACAACGTACTGTGGTCGGGTAAAGTGTTTGACGACAAGCATCAAGATAAAGATACCGTTTTACTGCGTGAGCTCAATTTGAAGATCAGTCAAGATGAACGTGTAGAGAAGGTTTTGTTGCCGATTAGAGATGGTTTGTATTTGATCCGAAAATTGTAATTTTTATGAAAATAGAAATTCTTCAAACCGCTGACGGCTCCAACACACTTTATTTACCTGAGTTAGACGAAACCTACCATTCCAGACATGGTAGCAGGCAAGAGGCGCTGCATGTTTTTATCCAAAATGGTTTGCAATATTATTTAGAAAAGCATCCTGAGGCTACTGAAATTAATTTGTTAGAAGTCGGTTTTGGAACTGGCTTAAATGCTTTTCTGACCTTTCAGGAAATGGGAAAAAGGCCCGGTACTTCTTTACATTATTTAGGTTTTGAAACGCATCCAGTCCCGCAAGAAATTTGGCAGCAACTCAATTACGCAACTTCAGCATCAGAAAAGGAGGCATATTGCCACTTAATGGAAGTGCCCTTTGGAGAAAAAACAAGGGTTGCATCCTTTTTTCAGCTTGAAAAAATTCAAGATCCGATACAGTACCTTGTTCTAGAAAATCAAATTGACCTGGTTTATTTTGACGCTTTTGGCCCAAGGGCACAAGCTGAAATGTGGGATAAAACCATTTTCGAAAAACTATTTAAGGCGCTAAAAGTAGGAGGGGTGCTAGTGACCTACTGTGCGATGGGTCAATTCAAACGAGATTTAAAAAGCATTGGCTTTCATGTAGAAGCCATTCCTGGCCCTCCGGGAAAGCGCGAAATGACGCGCGCTTCAAAAGCTTAACAAAAAATTTACATTGAAATACTTGCACATTCAAAATGTGTCCGTAAATTTGCACCAGAATTACAGTTCATAGTTGTAGTTTTAGTTTTATAGTTTTAGCATGGTTTAGCAGAAAGAGGAACAAATACAGTTTGTTCCTCTTTTTGTTTTTAGGGGTTTTTAGTCCTGCTTCAACAACATCCGCACCTCATTCAACATCAAGGCTGTGGCGCCCCAAACTACTTTTTTATTTAAAACAAAACAAGGGTGATCTTTGAGTTTTCCTTCGTTAGGAAGATTGATGTCTCGAAATTCAATGGTTGTGTCTTCAAGTAAAAGCGGGATCGCAATACTTTCTACATTGGCGACTTCGCGTTCATTGATGCGTATTGTTGGTTTCTTTTCATGGAAAAATACATAAGGGCTCACAACAAAACCTGAAACTGGTATCCAAACTTCAGTGAGTTGTTTGATGAGTTCACCACTTTTGCGATGGATTCCCAATTCTTCTTCGCTTTCGCGTCGTGCAGTAAATTCTAGATCTG
>JAURHO010000096.1 GCA_030833265.1 Crocinitomicaceae bacterium
ATAGAAACGGCCATTAAAAGTAAATTCATGTGACTCTAACCAGTGTAGTTTTGTGAACTCTTTTTCGGTAAAATGGAAGTCAATGAGCTGATTTTCAGGAAGCGAAAGCTTAATAGCTTTTTTGATTTCCTTACGAATAAAAAAGCGCTCCATTTCAAAAAATGCAAAAAAGCCTACCAATTGATAGGTAAAAAGCAATAGAAATCCGAACTGAATTATTTTTCGCACCCTCAAATATAAGTCTTAAATTTAGGCCTCATTAAATTTTACTCATGAAATTCGCAATCTTAATCCTTAGTTGTTTTTATATTTTAAATGCGGCAGCCCAAGCTCCTGGTTCCTTAGATCCTACTTTTGCCACCATTGGCTATGCCAGTTATGGGCCAGTTTCTGCTACAAGTTTTGACAACGCGCAAGATGTCGTTACCTTACCTAACGGACAAATGGTTTTTTGTGGAACAGCAGGTACCTCTGGAAATCTTGAAATTTGCGTAGTTAGGCTCAATGCAGACGGAACAATAGACAACACCTTCGGAACCAACGGCTATTATTTGCATACGAATCCCGGAGGTTCAGACTTTGCATATGACATGGAAGTGCTTTCCAACGGCCAAATCTTGGTTGCGGGTGCGCTATCAATTACTGCTGCGAATCCTCAGTTTGCCTTATTAAGTATTAACCCGAACGGAACACTCAATACTGCTTTTGGAACGAACGGTGTGTTTGCTAACGACATCGATGCAAGCGAAGACTACGCGCGCAAAATTTTACTTTCTGGCACCACAATTACACTTGTTGGCTCAAGTAAACTTCCTGGCTTTACCACTAACCGTATTGCTGCCACACGTTGTGACCTCAATGGTGTGCTAGATTTGAGTTTTGGTACGGCCGGAAAGACGACGCTTTCTAATGGAAACTCAAACATGACTTACAGTGCCTGTTGGGCAAGCAACAACGACATCGTGGTTTGTGGCGATGCTTACATTAGCAACACCTACTATCCTATGATGGCAAAAATGACCAGCGCTGGTGCAGCTGTTGCAAGTTTCGGCACCGGTGGTATTTGGGTATCTATGTCTCAAAACAGCCGTTACTTTGACATCGATTACATTGCAGGAAAATTAATCGTATCTGGAAACGATGGTGCCTCTTACACTGATTTTTTACTTCAAGCGCGAAATGAAAACACTGGGGCGCTTGTAACTACGTTTGGAACCGGCGGAAGCACGATTACCAATCTCAATAATTCAGATACCTATTATGAGGTGCTTGCTCATCCAGATGGAAGCCTTTTAGCTTGCGGAACAACTGGTGCGGTTGGCATTGGTGCAGCGCGCGATTTCATTATCTCGCAATACAACGCAAACGGAATTTTAGAAACGAGTTGGGGAACCAACGGACACACCGTAACGTCTATATTCTCAAATTGGGACGACGCCTACGGAATGGACCTTTACCCAAATAACCGCGTGGTCATTGCAGGATTCAGCGCGCAAACCAATCCTCAATTTGCAGTAGCGCGTTACATCTACAGTGCAACGGTAACACCTGTTTACGGCTGTATGAATCCTGTGGCATGTAATTACAACCCACTTGCAACAGTAGACAACGGTACCTGTATTTTACCAGGAAGCCCTTGTAATGACAATAATCCAAACACGATGAATGATGTCATTGATGCCAATTGTAACTGTACGGGTACACCAATGATCATGGGCTGTATGGATCCTAATGCTTGTAATTACAATCCATTAGCTAACATGAGCAGTGGTAACTGCATTTTACCAGGTAGCCCATGTAATGACAACAATCCGAATACGATGAACGATAGTATTGGACCTAATTGTAATTGTGTCGGTGTATTGATTGTTCCGGGCTGTATGAATCCGGCGGCGTGTAACTACAATCCTTTGGCAAACGTCGACAACAATTCTTGTCTTTTCCCAGGCCTACCTTGTAACGACAACAATCCGAATACAATCAATGACTCTATTAATCCTGATTGCAATTGTGTCGGAGAGCTTATCGTAAACGGCTGTACTGATCCAAGTTCTTGTAATTATAATCCATTAGCGAACGTAGACGATAATTCCTGTATTTATCCAGGAGCGCTTTGTGATGATAACAACCCGGACACCTTCAATGATCTTTATGATGCCAATTGTAATTGCGTTGGTACACAGGTGGTTGTTGGATGCATGGATTCTACAGCTTGTAACTTTAACCCCCTAGCAAATACTAATGACAATTCTTGTGTACTTCCTGGATCACCATGCGATGACAACAATGCGCTCACTATTAATGATTCAATCAATGACAATTGTCAGTGCATAGGACAAGATATTTCTGGTATTTCAGAACTTGATTTATTTGCAAGCATAGCTCCAAATCCAAGTCTCGGCAGCATCTCTATTCAATTGAAAAATGCAGATGTCGCACAACTTGAAATCTCAAATATTGAGGGCAAAAGCATCCTACAGTTTGAAATGACTGAAACGCTCTTAGAATTAGATCTTTCAGATTTAGCGAAAGGTACCTACTTCGTTCACGTTCGTCAGAACGGTAAACAAATGGTTCAAAAGCTCCTACTCAACTAATGTTGAACGAAGCGCATATTGAATTTAGTCAAAAGCGTCGCTACTACACCAACGAGCTCAGGGGTAAATCCAAGGTCATTTTGGCTTTGCACGGCTACGGACAGCTTGCGCAGTTTTTTGCACGAAAGTTTGCCCAACTTGATCCGTCTTATGGTCTTGTGATTCCTGAAGGCCCTCATCGATTTTATTTAGAAGGGAGCAGTGGCCGCGTGGGTGCTTCTTGGATGACTAAAGAATGGCGTGCGCAAGATATTGAGGAAAACACCCGTTATTTGCTCGCATTAATCGAAAAGGTTAAAGTGGCAAATGCGACAGCTACCTTTTATCTGCTAGGTTTTTCACAGGGTGGCGCTACGGCAGCCAGACTTTATCAGTGCCGTCCAGAATTATTTGAAAAGCTTATTTTGTGGGCCAGTGTGTTCCCGCCTGATGTCTCAGTTAAAGATTTTAACGAAACAGGAAATCTACATTTTGCCATTGGCGATGAAGACCCCTATTTTCAAGATGCAAATAAACAAGAAGTGCTTCAAACGTACAGAAATCTCGGATTCAAAATTCATGAATTTAAAGGGAAACACGACATTGAAGCTGCTACACTAAGTGCAATACTTCAATAATTATTCAGCATTTTTACTTTCCCACTTTCCGACAACAGCCGTTGCAATGGAGTTGCCCAACACGTTGGTGGCACTGCGGAACATATCGCAAAAATGATCTATAGGGAGAATTAAGGCAACGCCTTCAATTGGAATTTTGAACATGCCACAAGTTGCAGCCACTACAACAAGACTTGCTCTGGGTACCCCTGCAATGCCTTTACTTGTAAGCATCAGCACTAATAACATGGTGAGTTGCGTCCCTGTATCAAGTGGAATCCCGTAAACTTGTGCAATAAAAATACTGGCAAATGTCATGTACATCATGCTGCCGTCTAAGTTAAACGAGTATCCTAAAGGCAACATAAAGGACACTATGCGGTCCTTGATGCCAAAACGCTCTAACTCTTCAGTCAGTTTCGGGAAAACCGCTTCACTACTAGTGGTTCCAAAAGCAATCACTAAAGGGCTAACAATGCGTTTGAGTAATGTCAATAAGTGCCTTCTTAAAAAAAGATAGCCCACCAACAAAAGCACAACCCAAAGCGATGCAATTCCAACAAGGAAAGAGCTAAAAAACTTGGTGTAGGTAAACATCAATTCAGAGATGTCCTTAACGGCAAAAACACCGGCAATCGCACCAAAAACTCCAACAGGAGCAAATTTCATGACGAAATTGACCATTTTCAGAATGATATGAGAAGTCTTATCTAGCGCGTTGATCACAGGTTTGACGTTGTCGCCAATGGAGGCCGCTGCTAAACCAAAAAATATAGAGAAAATGACAATCTGCAGAATCTCATTGGTAGCCATCGCCTCAAATACTGACTTAGGAATGATGTGCTCGACAAAATGTTGAATGGAAAAATCTTGGGTTTTGTCCGTGACTTCTGTAACCGTTGCTTGGTCAACATTAGACAAATTAACACCTACCCCAGGTTTTAGAAAATTAACCCATAAAAGACCAATTATTAAAGAAAGGAAAGAAGCACTGAAAAACCAAGCCAAAGCCCTTCCTCCTATTCTACCTACCGATTTGATGTCACCCAATTTAGCGATACCTACCACTAAGGTTGTCAGAACTAAAGGAGCAATAATCATCTGGACTAAGCGAATAAAAATGGTAGCCAGCAATTTAATATGCGTACTGAATTGAGCAGCTGAAGCGGCACTGTAATTGGTATGCACGAAGGCTCCTAGAATTCCCCCGAGTAACATCGCCACTAAAATGTATAACGTTAAACGGTTTTTTTTTGTCTTTTCAGGTGCTGTATTGTCTGGACCATTCTGCATAAGTCTTCAAGATTTTTATTTGCGTGCATGAAAATAGGAAAAAGCCCAAACATAACAAGATGACAAGTCTACATTTCGTATATTTGAAACTCAATCAACACATGGCCTCAACACAAGAACTCAACTTTAATTTCAATGAAGATCAAATGCGCCTCAAGATTCGCGCATTAGAACTAGAACTTAATAAAATCCATCTTGGCGGTGGAAAAACGCGCATTGAAAAACACCATGCCAATGGCAAGTTAACAGCCCGAGAACGCATCGAACGCTTACTTGACCCCAATACCCCTTCTTTCGAATTAGGGGCTCTTGCCGGTTTTGGTATGTACAAAGAACACGGAGGCTGCCCAGCTGGTGGAGTCGTTATTATTATTGGTTATGTCAGTGGCCGACAATGCATTGTAGTGGCCAACGATGCTACAGTTAAGGCTGGTGCATGGTTCCCGATAACCGGAAAGAAAAACCTGCGCGCGCAAGAAATTGCCATGGAAAACAAGCTGCCGATTATCTACTTAGTAGATTCTGCAGGCGTTTACTTACCCATGCAAGAAGACATCTTTGCAGACAAAGAACATTTTGGTCGCATTTTTAGAAACAACGCCAAAATGTCTGCGATGGGTATCACCCAAATCGCTGCTGTAATGGGAAGCTGTGTGGCTGGAGGAGCTTATCTTCCAATCATGTCCGATGAGTCTTTAATTGTTGATAAAACCGGAACCATTTTCTTGGCTGGTTCTTATCTAGTAAAAGCAGCAATTGGCGAAGACATTGACAATGAAACACTTGGTGGCGCTACAACCCAAACCGAAATTTCAGGTGTTTGTGATTATAAAGTTCCTAACGACGAGGCCTGTTTGCTCAAAATAAGAGACTTGATGTCGCGCATAGGGCTTCCTCAAAAAGTGAGTTTTCAAAGATCCGAGGCGCTTGCGCCCAAAATCAGCCCCGAACAAGTCTACGGTATTATTCCTGCCGATCGCTCTAAACCTTATTCAACAAAAAGCCTACTTGAAGCCATTGTAGATGCAGATTCTATCAATGAATACAAACCAAGTTTTGGTAAATCAATCATTACGGCCTATGCCAGAATCGATGGATGGAGTGTTGGTATTGTAGCGAACAACCGCGAGATTGCCAAAAATGCCAAAGGTGAAATGCAATTTGGTGGCGTTATCTATTCAGATTCAGCCGATAAAGCAGCGCGTTTCATCATGCTTTGCAATCAAAAGAAAATCCCTTTAGTTTTTTTACATGACGTCACCGGATTTATGGTTGGTTCAAAGAGTGAACATGGTGGCATCATTAAAGATGGCGCCAAAATGGTCAATGCCATGGCCAATAGTGTGGTTCCTAAGTTCTCTATCGTTATCGGAAATTCATACGGCGCTGGCAACTATGCCATGTGTGGCAAAGCCTATGACCCAAGACTCATTGTAGCTTGGCCAACGGCAGAAATTGCCGTGATGTCAGGAGCAGCAGCTGCCAAAACACTTTTGCAAATTGAAGTAGCAACGCTCAAAGCCCGTGGAGAAGAAATTACCCCTGAACGCGAAAAAGAACTCCTGGATCGCATCAAGAAAAACTACGACGAGCAAATTTCGCCCTATTATGCAGCGAGCAGACTCTGGATTGACGCCATCATTGACCCCAAAGAAACCAGAAAAATTATTTCTTTAGGCATTGACATGGCGAGTCATGAAGGGACTTTACCTGACTACAAAGTTGGGGTGATTCAGACC
>JAURHO010000009.1 GCA_030833265.1 Crocinitomicaceae bacterium
GCAGCCAGGCTTTCCGTGGGCTGGTTTACCAGGTACTGGCGCTGGCCCTGATTGCCTTGGGGCTGTGGTATCTGGGCCATAACACCCTGGTCAATATGCGCGAGCGCGGCATTCAAAGCGGCTTTGGCTTTCAAAAAGCGTATTTGTCGGGTTCCAGCGGAAGAACTCACCTGCCTGAGTGCTGTAATTTCTGGAGGCATTCAAGTTGATGTTGAGGTCTTTGAGTGGCTCAAGCGTTGCTTTTAATTGCAAGTTGGCGGTATGGTTGGTCATGAACTGTTTGTTCAGGTTTTCATTCTGAACCAACCAATTGTTGTCACGGGCAAATTCACCGACATGATAACCCGTTTCACGACCAAAAATGTCGTAGGCTTGCTGCCCAAATACGAATGGCGCAAGACCAAAGGTTTGGGCGTTCATTCCTAGCACACTCGATTCTTGGTTGAAGCCAGGTAGCATGGTTCCGTCAGACAAGTTATAAGTTCCAGAGATGTTTCTGACAGTAAGCAACATTCTAACTAGCGTCCCAACAATTGGGTTGACAGGTTCTTTTTCTTTCAATTTCAGTTCTTCTATGCGGGCTTGTTTGCGTTCGAAACGGGCCAACTGTCGATCGTATTCTTTGCGCTCCTTTTCTGTCATTTCCTCAAGCGGTTTTTTAGGCTTGAATTCTGCTTTTTTAGGTGGCGCGCCTTTTCCGCCCTGAGCACCATCCGGACCCTGTTTGGCATTGATATTACCCTTGGCACCTTTGCCATCGGCTAATACCCGTTTGAAATAAGGCACTTTGTTGTAGAGCGTCATTAAATTACCCTGCGCTGTCATGTTGATCGAACGGGTGTTTTGAATGATGTTTCCAAATTCTGCCTGACCCAGTGGCGCACGCTGCCAGTTATAGGTACCCGCATATTTGATATTGGAAGAAAGCCAAGAGGTTACAGGGAATTTATCAAAAGGAAGCGTGTAACTGATTGAGTAGTTATGGGTGTAATCCATGGTGCGTCCGAAAGTGCTCATTTGAGAGCGAATGGTGTCCATGAATTCTTGATAACCTTCCGGATTTGTACGTCTGTCCACACCGTGATTTCCTTCTTCAAAAATGGAATGATTAGTGGCGGTAAAGGTTGTTTTGAGCGCTTTGGTGATGTCGTAACCCACTTGGTAATTGCGGTTCCAATCAAAACGCTTGAGGTAAATAGGATCAAAATTGTAGTCTGGAACGATGATGTTACGGACCTGTCTTTGATTGTAAATACGAGAATAATCGTTCGTAAATGTAATATTCTTAGGCAAGTAGTAAAGGTTGAAATCTTTTAGAGATTTTAACCAAGGATTTTTCTGGGCTGGTTCCCATTTCTTGAATGGTTCCCAAGGTTTACCAGCAAAGGTGTAGTTGTAATTAAGCGCTCCTGTCCAGGTACGTGTCATGTCCGATTTAATATTGAAATCTCGTTTGACGTTTTCGGCAAAGGCATAGGTAGCTGACCAATTGGATAAACTCCAGAATTGCGGTTTGGTACCAGCCTTGGCTTCTTTGCGCACATTGGTAAAGTTGTAGCTGCGTCTTTCTGTGAAGTCTTGGCCTAAGCGTTGGCGTTCTCTGCGCGTAGCGAGGTCGTAGTTGGATAGTTTGACATCTGGATTGAATGGATCGTATTCAGGATTGATAACGCCAATAGAGTAGCCGTAGTAGAACGGCAATGAAACGCGTGCTTGCTTGCCAAAGAACTGACCCAATTGCATGGTTGTATTGATATCGGCACCCATTTTTTGATTGCGTTGGCGATCTTGAACGCGGCTGTCGACAGCTCCCCAGTTGATTCCAGAATAGTTTCCAGCCGCCTGAACTGTTGCGAAATCAGCCAGCTGCAATTGCATTTGTCCGACCGCCGCAGAACCTCCGTCACTGACGAAATCAGTAAGGCGCATTTCGTTGATCCAGATATTGGCGCATTCGGCATCCCCGTTATCTGGCCCCCATATATTATCAGGATCTGATTTCGACGGATTTCGCACGCCAATCATGATGGTTTTGATTCCTTGAAGGTTCGGGCTTCCTTTGACTTTAATGCGATTGCTCGGGTTATTTGGGTCGGGTTTCTCGTATTCAACAATACTGGATACTCCAGGAATTCCTTGCTCAAGCTTGTCATTGCGCTCCATCTTGATATCGAGCAAGCGGTCAAATACAATTTCAATGTTGTTGCCTTCTGGCCAAATGAGATCCGGATTGGTGGTGTTCCAGTCTGTCACCTTCATTGGCATTTCGTATTCGTAGTAGTTATCCACGAAGTCAGTACCGAGACGTACAAAAACAGTGAGTTCGTTGTCTTTGAGTTGGTTCTGAACAACAGACTCTGCGTGCACGAACATTTTGAGTTTCTTGTAGGTGCGCACATCAAATTGCACATTGCGATATGCTGCTCTGGCATCTCCGTCTTGCAAGTTGCAAACTTCAAGCACCAAAGACTGCTCGTTCATTTGGCGCTGATACACCTGAGAAGGGTCAATTTCACGGGTAATACCCGGAGGAACAACGTAGTTGATAGGTTGACGCTGTGCATTTTCCTCAATATTTAGAGCGGCAATATTAAAACTGGTGAGGTTAGGATCTGTTTGAACACTCAGGCCGGGTTGCGTAAGGTCTTGGAAATAACGACGCCATTCACCGCGCACAAGCTCTAGGCGCGCAAAGCGCAAAACAACCGGCTCGTCAAAGCCTTTCATGAAAATGCGCATGAAGCGTATCGATCTGAAGTCTTGGATGCCGTTGACGCGTTTTTCAAATTCGCGAATTGGAACTTTAAATTGGTACCAAGTTTCTGTTTTATTTCCGTTTTGATAAACCTGTTTGTTGGTGATGTAATTAGAGCCAACATTTTGAAGGTCGTTTGGTCTGAGGCTCACGCGGTATTGGAAGTAAGCTTCAGATTCAGAAAGGTTGTTGTCTTGGTTGATATCTTCGATGTCCGGGAAATTCGAGGCAATAGTTGGATAGCCTAAAGTATTGGCAGTATCGGACATTTCAGTGGTTGGCGAGTTGCCTTGCATGCCGTTATATCGCTTATAGCGATTTAAGATATTTAATTGTTGCGTGTCGTAGTAGTCGTCTAGGTAGTAGTTGTAGTCATCGGTCGATGGGTCGGCGATCATGCGCGCCTTAACTGCCGGTGAAAGAGTTGTGTTGTTTTGAACCCAGGTTACATAAGCAGTGTAGGCTGTTTGCTCAGCAGTGTTGTCCCAACCGTCAAGACCAACATCTTGCTTGATTCTAGCCGAGGGTTCATTGGCAAAAGCATTGACGACAACTTGTTGCGTAGAAACACGACTCCAGAGCGTAGTGTCAATGTTGTCGAGCAAAAAAGGGTCATTGTTAGCTGGTAATCCGTGCTCAAAGCTTTTGCGAGAGTCAGGAAGGATGTCTTCAGAAATATTGCCTAAATTGAAATAGAGGTCACCACCAGTCATTGGTGAATTCGGGTTTTCGTTTTCTGCATCCTCGTTAAATGGATCGAGTAACCAGAACTGAATGAATTCAATATTGGCCAATTCGAAGTCATTGGTAGTGAGGCCACGCATAACGCCTCCCCAGCGGTCTTCTGGGTTGTTGAAATGACCCAATGAGTCAATCACTGAGGTGGTGTCATAATTATACATTCCTCGTTCAGCAGGGTAGTAGGCGAGGTCAAAGACATTGATGTTAGTAATTGATCCGTATTGCAATTGCAAATTCGGGAAGATGTCGGTCATTTGGATGAGTCGCATGCGACTATCGTAGAGCATGGTAGGATCCTGCTTGATGTGCGCAGGCGTGAGCTGACTGCTTTGATAGAATACAGGGTCAATGGTATACCAAGCAACTTTAGCTCTTTTGTAGCCAGCACTGAGGTCTTTTTTCGCACCTTCAGGAAATAAATCTGGCTGACCTTGCGGAACAGATGCTAGGCGCCATGCAGACATTCCTTTGAGATCAATGGCACTTTGAGAAGCTTCAAAATCGTCGATGTATGATGTTCCTTCCTTGTTAATAGCACGAGGTTGTCCTGGTCTGAGTGTTGCAACTTCACCAGACATAGAAAGGGTAGACATCGTGTTGGTAGAAATGACAGGTAAGAGGTCTACTAGTTTGGTCAGGGCTGGGACGTTAGTTCTGAAGGCGAAATCGGCACCAAGCACGTTGTTCTTAAAAGGTTCTGAACCGAAGTCAACTTTTTGAGTAACCGGGCGCTCCATCATGCGCAACCAAGTGGCCCCCACTTTGAAATTCTCGTTGAGTCTGTATTGGTAGCGACCGCCCATCATGGAACGTGCTTGAAAACCAAAAACAGAATTAGACTCAATGGAAATTTTTATTGGCGTGTTAGATTCGAGCACACCCGTATTTAAAATTTTAACGCGGCTAAAAGCGTAATCTACGGTGTAGTCAACACCTTCTACCAATCGCATTCCACCGGCAGTTACTACAACAGCACCTTGCGGAATATTCATAACGTTTAGCGGAATCTCGGAGGAAATCGATGATTGGAATTCACCTTTGAATACAAAACGGTTCTTTGCCGGAATTTGCTGTGCGGCGGTTTTAGTAGAGTCGTAGAGTTCTGTGTAAGACAACTGATTGACATACAAGGCTGGCACGCCTGCTTCAGTAAGTTTTTCTGCAAGTGTCTTTCCGAAAGGCTCTACTGTTGAAAAGAAGATACGGCCATTTTTGCGGTTGATTGTTCCGCCGTTGTCTATTTTGTTGCCAACTACATTGAACGCGGCAAAGTCAAAAACACCATCTGAGAAAGGTTGGTTGTTTTGATTGATTTTGTCCATGTCAAGCAAAGTGACAATTTGTTTTTTGTCGATGCCATCAAAAGGCAGGAAAGGTTGAAGGACAGAGGTTTCGCGGTTGTTGTAATAGATGTCAATTTTGAAGCCAAGTTGATCCACTTGGTAAGCACCAATGGAATAAACGTTCTTCATCATGAGGTCCCAAATTTTGTTTTTAGGGTTCGTGATGGTTGGCTTGATGAGTTTTAAAACGAGTGCTTCTTGACCATTGGTTCCGTCGGTTGAAAATTCACCTACTTGGTAGGTCTGACCACGGTAAGTATATTCGTAAGCAACCGCCAAGACTTCGTCGTTATTGAGTGCGGTATTCAAGGAAATATAACCCAAAAGCGCATTGTAGGTAAATTCATTTTCATTGAGCTTACGGGCGTTTTCTACTTTTTCGTAATCTACAGCTTGGTTAAACGGGCCTGGCGCGTTGATCTGCGAACTTAAAGCAATCACTGCATTTGAGAAACTTCGGATCAGGGGTTGATTCGATGCCCAAGCATATAGGCCATTGGCTTCGTTATCAGGTAATTCTTGAGTTGCATAAGCACCTGGATTTCCTTGGCAGTTTGAAGCTTTTGCCTCGCCAAGATCCGAGAAGGCAACAATGTTTCTGGTGTTTTCAGTGATGCTGCTTCGGTTGGTTACCCAAACTTCAATACGGGTGATGTAGGTAGTTGAATTGACAACCGGAAGCGTTGCCATAGCGGTATCGTAGTGCTGTTGGTGGTAAAGGTTTAAGAAGTAGTGGCGGTTCGCTTCATAATTGTCTGCAGTAATTTCAAACTTCTGAACTTGAGCTTTTCCGGTTACGTTAATCTCGGTGCGTTTGCCTTTAGATTGCGCTAAAATGAAGTCTACTGTTGAGCGACCAAATTTGAGTTGGGTTTTGAAACCAAATAAAGTCTGGGAGCTCGGAATAAGCGTGGTAGGCAGCTCAAGGCTCACTTGCCCTAGCGCAATTTTTTGTAAGATGTCGTCTTCTTTTCCGGTGCGCTCTAGTTTGGAAATGTTTTCAAAATCAAAGTTTGCACGGGTATTGTACTTCATGTTCACCTTCATGTTGGTACCAATTTGGCCCGTGATGTCCATGTTGATGTTCTGGTTGAAGTCAAAGCGCGTGATGTTTCTTTGGCGCATTGGCAAAATCGGGTTGTCTACGCGCGAATGATTAGCACCTAAAGATAATTCGAGGTTACCACCAGGGGTAATGGTAATTTGATCGGAGCCAAAAAAGCTTTCAAAGGCTTTAGAACCAATTTTTATAGGAAGTTCAAAAGTTCTGTTTTCGGCAGTTTCTTCGGCAACAATTTCTTTCCAATCAAGGGAAAAACTCTTTTTTTCTTGGTAGGCCAAATATTCCTCGAGGGTCATGGCTTGTGGCGCCCTGAAATAGGTGTCTTTACCCATGATGTCGCGGAAAACAAAAGTTCCGGTTTCTGGGTCATAAACAATGGTTTGATTCAGTTTGGTAGGGTCTCCGAGGTCAAAACTCTGAGGGAAGTTTTGAAAGGGATTGAGTGGATTAACAATTGGAAAAGGAAGCGTAGGCGTTTGTGCGTAAATAGGGGTAAGACCACTTAGCCCTAGTAATAGAGCGAAGCTGAACAAAAATATTTGATACCTATTTTTTAATTGCACAGTTAGAGTAGTCTTAGCGCTTCTTTAATCAATTCTTCAACGGTTTGGGTTCCGGTGTCGATTTTATCCAATACTTTTTCGGCTGATTTTTTATCAAAACCGAGCGAAACCAGTGCATTTAACGCATCAAATCGATTTCTATTGTTTGAACTGAAAATATTCTCGGTGCCAAGTTCCATTTTGGAAACTTTTCCTTTCAAATCAATAATGACGCGCTGGGCTGTTTTCAGACCAATTCCTTTTACTTTTTGAATGCGGGCCACATCTTCCGTGAGGATGGCTTGCGCAATTTCATCGGGTGTCATGGAAGATAGCATGATGATGGCGGTGTTGGGGCCGATGCCTGAAACGCTGATGAGGTGTGTAAACATCGCGCTCTTCTTTGGTCGCAAAGCCATAAAGCGTATGCGCATCTTCACGAATGATCAGTTTGGTATGCAATACAACGGCTTCTTGATCGGATAGTACGGAAAAGGTATTGAGTGAAATTTTTACTTCATAACCCACCCCTGAACACTCGATGAGGAGGTCCGTTGGGTTCTTTTCGATGAGTCTGCCGTTGAGTCTTGAAATCATTTTTCTTGTCCTTGTGCGTCGATAACTGCAATTTTAATCATGCTGAGAATTTCGCGAACACTTGCCCCAAGTTGCAACACGTGCAAAGACTTGCGCAATCCTAACAAGATAGGGCCAATTGGCTCAAGTTCGTTGGTTTGCTGCAAGAGTTTATAGGCGATATTTCCAGCCGATAAATTCGGGAAAATAAGCGTATTGACTTCTTTGTTGGCTAAGGTCGAGAACGGGAATTTCTCGTTCATTAATTCAGGGCTTAGCGCAAAATTGGCCTGCATTTCACCGTCAACAATAAGGTTGGGTTGGGTTTCGTGCAAGATTTTAACTGCCTTTGACATTTTCTCAGGATCTTGTCCTGGCGAAGAGCCAAAGTTAGAGTAGCTCAAAAGGGCAATGCGCGGCGTCACTTTTAAACGACGAATAAACTTGGCAACATTGACCGTAATTTCGGCAATTTGCTCGGCACTTGGGTTCAAATTGACTGTAGTGTCTGCCAAGAAAAGCGGGCCTTTCTTGGTGTTCAAGATGTACATACCGGCAATGGTTTGGATATCTTTTTGTAGGCCAATAGTGCTGATAGCAGGTCGAAGTACAGAACGATAGCTGCGTGTGAGGCCTGTTACCATGGCGTCTGCTTCACCTAAGTTGAGCATCATGGCGCCAAAGTAATTGCGTTCGCGCATCAAAGAAATGGCTTCGTATTCGGTAATTCCTTTGCGCTTGCGCTTGTCAAAGAATTCAGTGCCATATTGAATGCGTCTTGCTTCTTCTTCATCAGATTTACAATCAATGATTTGTACGTCTGGAATCTCGATGCTGTATTCATTCATGAGGTCGAGAATTTTTTGTTTTCGACCGAGTAGAATAGGGAAGGCCACACCTTCGTCATAGGCTTGTTGTGCGGCTTTGAGTATTTTGATGTTGTCACCCTCTGGGAAAACAACCGTTTTCGGGTTGCCTTGCGCTTTAGTGGTGATGTTGCGGTGCAATTTGTTGTCCAGACCCAAACGGCTCTTGAGTTGGTTTTCGTATTCTTCCCAATCAGTGATTGGCTCTTGTGCCACACCAGACTCCATGGCAGCACGTGCTACAGCAGGAGCTACATAATAAATAAGGCGAGGATCAAGAGGTTTAGGAATGATTTGCTCACGACCAAAAGAAATATTTTTTCCGCCGTAGGCTTCAATCACTTCTTCCGGAATGGTTTCTTTGGCCAAAGAGGCAATGGCTTTAACAGCAGCCAATTTCATTTCTTCATTGATGGCAGTTGCTCTTACATCGAGGGCGCCACGGAAAATGAACGGGAAACCAAGCACGTTATTGACCTGATTAGGATGGTCAGAACGGCCCGTTGCCATGATGATATCTTTGCGCACTGAAGTGGCTTCTTTGTAAGAAATTTCTGGTTCAGGGTTAGCCAAAGCAAAAACGATAGGGTCTTTGGCCATGGCCGCAATCATTTCTTTAGCAACCAAACCTGCACGTGAAAGTCCTAAAAAGACATCGGCACCCTTGAAAGCGTCGGCAAAAGCAACATCTTTTTTGTGGACGGCAAATAGTTTTTTGGTGTCGTCGAGGTCGTGTCTGTTGGCATGAATAAGGCCTTTTGAATCAAACATGAAGATATTTTCAAGCTTGACGCCAAGGCGGTTATAAAGTTTGGCACAAGAAAGCGCTGAGGCGCCCGCACCTGAAACAACAACTTTAACCTTTTCAATCTTTTTACCAGCTAGCTCAAGTGCATTCAAAAGAGCAGCAGAACTAATGATAGCAGTTCCGTGTTGGTCATCGTGCATGATCGGAATATCGAGCTCTTCTTTGAGTCGTCTTTCAATTTCAAAGGCTTCAGGAGCCTTGATATCTTCTAGGTTGATGCCGCCAAAAGTTGGGGCAATGGCCTTTACGGTCTGGATAAAAAGTTCAGGGTCTTTGGCATCTACCTCGATGTCAAAAACGTCGATGTCAGCAAAGATTTTAAAGAGCAAGCCCTTTCCTTCCATGACGGGTTTAGAGGCTTCAGGGCCGATGTCGCCGAGGCCGAGTACTGCGGTTCCGTTCGAAATAACGGCTACTAAGTTTTGCTTGGCGGTGTATTTGTAGACATCTGCTTTGTTTTCAGCAATGCGCAAGCAAGGCTCAGCTACTCCAGGAGAGTAGGCCAAAGAGAGGTCTCGTTGGGAAGCATAAGGTTTAGTCGGTACGACTTCGATTTTTCCGGGTCTACCACCAGCGTGGTAGTCGAGTGCATCTTGTTTCCTGATCTTAGACATATATATTTTTCAGAAAGGCAAATATACGAAAAGCAAACTAAAGCTCAGAACGAAAAAAAGCGCTCTTCGGAGCGCTTTTTCTAGTGTTTGAATTGGCTTACAAACCAAGCAAGATTTCTAATGGATCTTTCGAGCCAAAGATCATGCGCTCAGGGTTTTCGAGCATTTCTTTGACTTTTACCAAGAAGCCCACAGATTCTTTGCCATCAATGATGCGATGGTCATAAGAAAGGGCCACATACATAATTGGTCTGATTTCTACTTTTCCGTTGATAGCAACTGGTCTTTCAACTACGTTGTGCATTCCTAGAATAGCAGATTGCGGTGGGTTGATAATTGGTGTAGAAAGCATAGAACCAAAGACACCGCCGTTGGTGATGGTAAAGGTACCTCCGGTCATGTCTTCTGGCGTAATTTTTCCGTCACGGGCTTTGATGGCCAAGCGCTTGATTTCTCTTTCAATTTCGGCTAAGCTCATTTGCTCTGCATTGCGCACCACCGGAACCATGAGGCCTTTTGGCGAAGAAACGGCAATACCGATATCGGCGTAGTCGTGGAAAATCATTTCGTTGCCGTCAATTTGGGCATTGACTGCCGGGAATAATTTCAAGGCTTCAGTAACTGCTTTGGTAAAGAACGACATGAAGCCAAGATTCACTTCATGGTGCTTTGAAAAAGCATCTTTGTATTTGGCACGCACGTCCATGATGGGCTTCATATCCACTTCATTGAAGGTCGTGAGCATGGCTGTTTCGTTCTTGACAGACACCAAACGCTCGGCAATTTTGCGGCGCAGCATCGACATTTTTTCGCGGCTCTGCTCGCGGGTACCACCCCAACCTTGCGCGGCTTCTGTAGAGAAACCTGCAGACATTGCGGCAATGACATCTTGTTTGGTAATGCGACCATCTTTTCCTGTTGCTTTGATTGCAGCAGGGTTGATGTTGTTTTCTTTGAGCATTTTGGCTGCTGCTGGTGAAGCACTTCCGGCTGCATAGCTGTCAGATTTCACTGGCTCAGGATTCGGAGCTGGGCTTGCAGGGGCAGCAGCAACGGGCGCCGCAGGCGCCTCGGTTTTTGGCGCCTCGCTTGCAGCAGGCGCAGCGGCAGGCGCGCCCGCAGGGCGCGCTGCACTGGTGTCAATGAGGCAAACCACTTGGCCAACCTTCACGACATCACCTTCGGCAGCTTTGAGTGTGATGATACCACTTTCCTCAGCGGGCAACTCTAAGGTTGCTTTGTCTGAATCAACCTCGGCAATGGCCTGGTCTTTTTCAACGTAATCGCCATCGGCAACGAGCCATGTTGCGATTTCAACTTCTGAGATGGACTCTCCCGGGCTCGGGACTTTCATTTCTAATAGTGACATAAGCTTACTTTTTTAGCCTTACTTCGCGTAGGCAAAGAGGTCGTTAAACAATTTTTTAAGTCTGATTTCATGGAGTTTTTTAGAACCTTCAGCGGCAGCTGCACTGGCTGGTCTAGTGATCCCGATCAGTGGAATATGACGCAGGTTCATGGCCATGTGCATCCAAGCACCCATGTTAGCAGGTTCTTCTTGGGCCCAAAGGACATTTTTAGCTTTGTACTTGGCTAAGATGGCATCAATTTGCTCGGTTGGCAACGGATAAAGTTGTTCGATACGCACAAAAGCCATGTTTTTCACGCCTAACTCTGCGGCCTTTACCTTCATTTCGTAGTAGAATTTACCGCTACATAACACAACGGTATCTACAGATTTTGCAGTTGCAGTTGGGTCGTCAAGAACTTCTTGGAAGCGTCCTTTGGCCATTTCGTCAAGGCTTGAGGTGGCGTCTGGGTAGCGCAACAACATTTTTGGCGAAAAGACCACTAATGGTTTGCGGAAATCACGCTTGATCTGACGACGCAATAAGTGGAAGTGGTTCGCTGGTGTGGAGGTGTTAACAATTTGCATGTTGAGGTCTGCACATTGCTGTAAGAAACGCTCCATGCGCCCACTAGAGTGCTCAGCACCCTGACCTTCATAACCATGCGGCAATAACATGACTAGACCCGTTTGGGTTGCCCATTTGTCTTCGCCAGCAGAAATAAATTGATCCACCATGATTTGTGCGCCATTGAAGAAGTCACCAAATTGCGCTTCCCAAATAGTGAGCCCCGATGGATTCGCTAAAGAGTAGCCATATTCAAAACCTAAAACACCGTACTCTGAAAGCAAAGAGTTGTAAATGCTAAAAGTGGCTTGTTTTTCTTGGAGTTGATTGAGTGTCAAGATTTCTTCCTCAGTGTCTTCTGTCTTGACAACAGCGTGTCTGTGCGAGAAGGTTCCGCGTTCTACATCTTGTCCTGAAATGCGAACTGCGTGTCCTTCAGCTAAAAGAGTAGCATAGGCCAGCATTTCAGCACTTCCCCAATCGAGTTTATCGTTTTCAATAGCTGCCAAGCGGTCTTCGAAAATTTTGGCGATTTTTCTGAAGTACTTTTTGCCTTCAGGCAGGGTAGCCAATTTTTTACCGAGCGCCAATAATTCTTTTTTCGCAATACCTGTTTCAGGAGAAACTTTGAAGTCAGCTTCAGTTCCGTGGCGGTAATTCTCCCAGGTTAAACTCAAGAAGTCATAGACGTGCGCTTTATCACGGCTTCTAGAGTGCTCGTATTCGGCCTCTAAAAAGGCCTGATAATCGAGCTCGAATTTTTTTGCCTCTTCAGCATTTAGAATGCTTTCTCTTTGCAATTGCTCTAAATAGATTTCTCTAGGGTTCGGATGCTTTGCAATGATGTTATAGAGTTTTGGCTGCGTGAATTTTGGCTCATCACCTTCGTTGTGTCCGTATTTGCGGTAGCAAAGGAGGTCAATGAAGATGTCGCGGTGAAACGCCTGGCGGTATTCCATGGCAATCTCAATAGTGGTTACAATGGCTTCGATGTCGTCTCCGTTTACATGGAAAACTGGGCAAAGCGTGGTTTTTGCAACGTCGGTACAATAAGTTGAAGTACGGCCGTCGAGGTAGTTAGTCGTGAAGCCCACTTGGTTGTTGACTACAATATGGATAGTTCCACCTGTGCGGTAGCCATCGAGGCCAGCCATTTGGATGGTTTCATATACAATACCTTGACCCGCAACCGCAGCGTCTCCATGTATAAGTACCGGGCAAACTTTTTCTTCAGTTTGGAAGACGTGATCAATTTTTGCGCGGGCAATCCCTTCGACAACCGTATTCACAGCTTCTAAGTGAGACGGGTTTGGCGCTAGGGTAAGGCCAATTTTCTTGCCGTTTTGCAATTCAATATGAGAGGTATAACCTTGGTGATATTTAACATCACCATCGAAGGTCATTTCAAAATCAAATTCTTTGCCTTCAAATTCGGAGAAAATATCTTGTGGTCTTTTTTGGAAAATATTCGCAAGCGTATTTAAACGTCCGCGGTGAGCCATTCCCATTACAAAATATTCTACACCGAGGTCTGCACCTTTTTGCACCAAAGTATCGAGTGCCGGGATGAGCCCTTCACCTCCTTCAATAGAGAAACGCTTTTGTCCCACAAACTTTTTGCCTAGAAAACCTTCAAAACCAGTAGCTTGGTTGAGTTTTTCATAGATTTTAATTTTGCGTTTTGGATCAAAAACAGGGCGGTTACTCAGTTCAATTTTATTGCGAAACCAGTCAATTCTTTCTGGGTCACGCATGTACATGTATTCTATACCAATGGATTGGCAATAAGTCAGTTCAAGGTGAGCAATAATATCAGATAACTTGGCAGCACCAATTCCGATCTGCTCACCCGCCTGAAATACTTCGTTGAGGTCAGCTTCGGTCAAGCCGAAATGCTCAATTGCTAAATCTGGGGTGTGCTTGCGGCGATCGCGAACCGGGTTTGTTCTGGTAAAAAGGTGTCCACGTGTGCGGTAGCCATTGATGAGGTTAATGACCTTGAATTCTTTGACAAAATTTTCAGGGATTTCACCTGTGGCTTCATAGTTTGTTTGTGCAAACTCAAAACCCTCAAAGAATTTGGCCCAACCAAGGTCCACGCTGGTGGGGTCTTGTTTGTATTGCTTGTAAAGATGGTCGATGGCTGAGACATCGGCATTTCCTACGTAAGAAACTTTATCCATGCTGTTTTTATACTTTTTAACCCTACAAAATTAAAGGTCTTGACGCAAATGTGAACAAATCATGAAGCGAAGATCAGGGCTGATTATCATGCTTGAACAAAGCGCAAAAGTGCGTGTTTCATGGGTATGTCAAAACGTGTTTTTTTAGTATTTCCACATCAATTATTCGAGACTGCAACTGCGTTTGTAGGCATTGACGAGTTCTGGCTCATTGAAGATGAACTCTTCTTTATGCAACTGTCTTTTCATCGCAAAAAGTTGGCCTTTCACAGGGCTTCAATGAAATACTACGCAGAAAAACTGCGGAATGAAGGCAAGGATGTGCGCTATTTTGATTTCAAGCAGGCCGCTTTACCTACCATATTTGAAAAACTTGCCCATGAAAATGCCCAAGTTGCTTGTTTTGACCCAACAGATTTTTTACTTGAAAAACGTCTTCATCGCTTGGCAAAAAAACAAAGCTTGTCTTTAGAAATATTTGAAAATCCTTCTTTTTACAATTCGCGTGAGCGCAACCAAAGCCTCGCTCCCCAGGGTGCTAAAAAGTTCTTCATGGCTGAGTTTTATAAGAAGCAACGCCTACATTTTGATATTTTGTTAGCGCCAGATGCACAGCCCATTGGTGGGCGCTGGAGTTTTGATACCGAGAACCGCAAGGCCCTACCTAAAAACCAGGCACTTCCTGTTTATCCAACTTACCACAGCACTTGGTCAGCAGCTGCAGAACAAGAAATTATTGAACAGTTTGAAGTAAACCCGGGTGATCCGAGTTTGGCATATTATCCGGTTACGCATGCGCAGGCCAAAGATGCATTGGCATTTTTTATTGCGCAGGGTCTAGAAAAGTTTGGCCCGTATCAAGATGCCTTCACCACCCAAGCGCCTTATGTTTACCATTCTAATTTGTCCACGGCCATCAATGTCGGTTTGCTGCGCCCACAAGAGGTTATTACTGCTGTTGAAGCAGCCTACCATCAAGGAAAGGTCACTATAGAAAGCGCTGAAGGTTTTATCAGGCAAGTTTTGGGCTGGCGCGAATACATGCGTGCGGTCTATGAGCAGGTTGGTGTTCAGCAGCGCACGCGCAATTTTATGAAACACCAACGCAAACTCGATTGGCCGGCCTTGCGTCAACTTTCTTTTTTACAAGATGTAGCGGCTAAACTCGATGACTACGCTTATGCCCATCACATTGAACGCCTCATGTTGCTCGGGAACTTTTTCTTCCTGAGCGAGCTGCATCCTGACAGCATTTATAAGTTTTTCATGTGCAACTTCATGGATGCCTATGATTGGGTCATGGTGCCCAATGTTTATGGCATGAGTCAGTTTGCAGATGGGGGCCTCATGACCACCAAGCCCTATTTTTCGAGTTCAAATTACCTCAAGAAACAAGGTTTCAAATTCGATACAGAGGGAGCTGCTTTATTTGACGCACTCTTCTGGTATTTTGTAGATAAGCACCAAGACTATTTGCGCAAAAACTTGCGAACTTCCCAAATGGTCGCCAATTGGAACCGACTTTTACCCGAAAAAAAAGCGGCCCATTTAGAACGGGCCGCCTTGTATTTTAAAAACTTAGATTCGCTTACTGCTTGATCAAGCGTTGGGTGCTTTGATAGCCGTTTTGCGTAATGCGAACTTGGTACATGCCGGCATCGAGGTGCTCAATAGCTAAAGTATTGATTCCGACTTGGACTTTATTTTGAACCAAGATTTGCTTACCATGCATATCTAAAAGCTCGATGCTATTGATGCCTTCAAGATCTTTGACATCTACGAATAAAACTTCGTTAGCAGGGTTCGGATATACCTGAACAACAGCTAATGGATTTTCATCAACACCCGCACCAGAAGTAAGGTTTACGATGTAATCTTCTGTTTCTCCGTAGGTAGCAGTTCCACACGGATCAATGGCTCCGTCAGGTTGGTAAGAAATACGCACGCGCATTCTAACTTGCCCAAGCGCACTATTGAGTGGAACAGTCACATTAAAGGTGTTTGTCCAGCCCGTAGCTACAAGTACATACGCCACTTGCTCGCCGGCATCGTTGAAATCGAAATCGTTGTTGAAGTCAATCCAAGCAGCAATTTCATCATCTGTGTAGGCGTTTGATGTTGTGTTGTTCAAGATAGCAGGGGTAATGGTCATAGGGTAAGTGGTACCTTGAGATAAAGTAGTGGTAGTGGTCGTGAAATCTGAATATCCGTTTGTACCACAAGTAGAGGTATTGTTAATGGTGTTGAGATTCACGTTGTTGATGTATTCGTCACAAACACCATCAGCAGTACAAGGACCCGTCATGGCAGCAACCACGATGTAATTGTTTTTAGTTTCAATATCAGAACCTTGCGCGTTGGTTGCGGTAAGGCTTATTGTGTATTGGCCAACTGTGTTGAACACGATTTGTGGATTTTGCGTAGTTGCTGTGCTTCCGGCAGCATAGCTCCAACCCGTTGCTGGGCTCACTGACCAAGACCAACTTGTTGGGATGCCACTAGATAAATCTGTAAAGCTCACTGTGGTTCCAGGCGTCACATTTGTTGCCGAAGCAGAGAAATTTGCAACTGGTGCCACAGGCGTAGTTGGTGTGCACGGATCTGATGAACCAGCCAATAACAAAACATTTGAATTGGTTGGGTCTAGCCATGGCTTGAGCTGAAGGGCATTGGTGGTGCCGTTGTTTGTCCAGTGGAAAGCCATTTTTCCGTACTGATCTGGGGCGGTTTGAGAAGTACAATAAGAGCCACCTCCAGTTAAAGTACCGATGATGTAGCCATTGGCATTATCAAAAAGTGGTGATCCGGATGACCCACCTTCTGTAACGCCGTATCCGTTTGAGTTAGAAGACCAAGTTACGCGCCAGTGCGAACCTGTTGCAGTACCCCATTGGGTAGAAACTGTGGTACCGTTAAAAGTTGAAATCTTTTTGATGTCACCGGCAGGGTGGTGAATACCGACACCTCCGGTTGTAGCAGCCGTATTGGCATTCCAGCCGTTCCAATATGCATTGATATTGGTAGATTTCAAATTCGTAATGACAGTAGCTTCGTTGTTGTTGTTACCCAATTTCACTAATAAGAAGTCAGAACCAGAGTTTCCACCACCGTCGTTAGCATCGGCAATGCGTAAACAACCAGTTACAAAGTTACTCGCTAAGGTACCAACACTCGTTGGGTTTGTACAAGAAGGCGCTTCATAACGGAAATAGAATTTCCATTGGTTCATGTTGGCTGCTGTGGCAGAAACCCCACAGTGTAGTGCAGTTAAAAAGTAAGGCTTGCAGTCTTGTGCTGTGTTGTTGATCAAAGAACCTGTACACCATCCTGCTTGGTTGCCTTCAACCACATAAACACGAGCAACACCGCGTTTTTCGTCTTGCCACGGGTCACCCACTGGGCTACAATTGATATTGACCTCGCAAGCATCTGACTCGTTGATTTTTGCAGCAGGTCCATAACCGGTAGAACGGTAGTTGTACATCACGCGGTCAATTAAAATCTCGGAAGGAGTGGTGTAAGCAGGCTCGGTAAGTGTTAAAATATGCGCAGAACCAGCACACAAAGCGGCATTGGCCATTCCGTGTACTTCAACATCTTTGCTTGTTAGAAGCGGGTGCACATCGTGCCCCTGAAGATTTTGAATGCGAAGGGTTGAACCTCCGTGCAAATAGAATTTTTCAAATAGATAACTCAAAGCTTCAGCGCCTTGTGTTTTAACAATCACTTGCCATTGGCGAGAGCCATCAGGTAGCGTTGTCCAGTTCCCGGCATTTGCTGTGCTTAAGTTGCTTGGGAGTGCAACACCGATGCGGTAAAGCACGCCTTGCTTGTCGCGAAGTTCATCTTCAATAGCGATTTGGCTCAGGTTTGGGGTTGCCAATTGTAAGGTTGGAACTTCTTTGGCAATTGCAAAGCGCGGGACGCTTGTTAAATTGCTTTGTGCCCAGACACCCAAATGCAAGCTCAGGATGAGTAAGGAGTAGCGTAAAATTTTGTTCATAGTTTGATGAGTTTATTGTAATTTCAACCAAAAATAACATTTTCATCGCAAATATCCATGCACAGAATTTGTATTGTCGAAGACGAACAAAGTTTAAGGGACATGATCAGCCTCAATCTAGAATTAGAAGGCTATGCTGTCATGCAAATAGCTGATGGCCAAGCGGCTCAAACGCTTTTTCAGAAGCCTTTTCATTTCGATCTGATCATTCTAGATGTCATGTTGCCGCATGTTTCAGGTTTTGACCTTTGCCGGACTATCAGACAGCACAGCCATGTGCCCGTTTTGTTTTTATCGGCCAAAGGAACTACTGCTGATCGGGTAGCAGGGCTTAAGCTGGGCGCCAATGATTATTTAGTCAAGCCATTCGATCTTGAAGAGCTCTTACTCAAAGTACAAATTTTACTCAATGGCTCTGTTCAGCAAGAAATAGCAGCGGTCTTAAATATCAATAATAAAGTGGTTGATTTTTCGACCTTCGAGGTGCGGGATGCGCAGCAAAAAGTTTTGCATACGTTTACCAAACGAGAAGTACAGCTCCTTGAATTATTCCATGAAAAGGAAGGCAAAGTAGTTTCTCGGCAAGAAATCTTGGATCGCCTTTGGGGTGCCGAGCAAATCCCTACGGCCCGCACCATCGACAACTATATTTTGGCGTTCAGAAAGTTATTCGAACAAGACCCTAAAAACCCGTTGCATTTTCACTCTATCCGAGGGGTGGGCTATAAGTTCATCAAGAACGCCTAGTTGGTGCGGCACAAACAGGCCAATATCTTATGCGGCCTGCTTTTTATCTTTAAATAAGAGCATGAACAAAACTGCCACCACAAGCGCGTAACCTGCAAATAGCAGCCAAGCTCCGTGCCAATTGGTAGTTTCATCTGAATTGATAAAATAGGCACCAATGAGCGCACTACTGGCTACTGTTCCGATGTAGGCACCAAGACCGTTGGTCATCATGATAAACAAGCCTTGTGCACTTGATCTGATGTGGCTGTCTGTATTGGCTTCCACAAATAATGACCCTGAGATATTAAAGAAGTCAAAAGCCATTCCATAAACGATGCAGCTCAAGACAATCAAAGGAAGCCCGAAACTGCTGTCGCCATAGGCAAAGAAGCCGTAGCGCAATACCCAAGCAAACAGCGCAAAAAGCATCACATTTTTAATACCAAATCTTTTCAAAAAGAAAGGAATTGTCAAGATGAAAATCGTTTCGGAGACCTGAGAAATGGAGTAAATGATTGTAGAGTATTTCTCTACTAAAGTTCCTTCGGGAAAACTACTCAAATAGGCATCGCCATACATATTAGAAAGTTGCAAAGCCGCCCCTAAAAGAATGGAAAAAATGAAAAAGAGGGCCATGCGGTAATCGAGGAAAAGCTTGAAAGCGTTCAGACCAAGCTGCGCAAAAAGACTGGTTTTTTCTTGCGTTTTTCCTTGTGGCAAACAGGCAGGTAAAGTAAAAGCGTATACGCCTAAAGCTAAGGCGCCTACTGCTGCAATATAAAATTGTGTGGCATTGGCCTTGCTCCCTGAAAGGTTCGTGAACCACATTGCGGCAATAAAACCAATAGTTCCCCAAACACGAATTGGCGGAAAGTCTTTTTGCACATCGAGATGATTCATCTTTAAAATGCGATAAGACACCGAATTGGAAAGCGAAATAGAAGGCATATAAGCCAGCATGCCACCAAATACGATCCAGTAAAGGAGTTCGTATTCTTCAATTTTAGCTAAAGCAGGGAAGCTTGTTTGCAGCGCTGAAATGTTTGGAATCAGGAGCATGAAAGCGCCATAAACTAAATGCAAAATACCGTAGAGTCTTTCGGCGCGCATCCATTTGTCGGCAATAATTCCGACCAATGAGGGCATGAGAATGGAAGACAACGCAAGCGTTGAAAAAATGGCACCGAACTGTGGGAAGGTCCAGCCTTTTCCTTCAGTACAATAAGTTCCGATTGTGGTGAGCCAAGCTCCCCAAACAAAAAATTGAAAAAAACTTAGGACGGTGAGTCGGGTCTTAACTGCGGCGATTGAGTTCATCACGGATTTTAGAGGCTAGTTCATAATCTTCGTTGTCCAGGGCCTCCTTGAGTTGTTGCTCTAGCTCTTCTGTAGCATAGATATCCCACTCATTGGGTGCATTGGCTTCGTCTTCAAAGATATCATTTTCCTCTTCAAAACCATAAGCTTCTTCTAAAGCACTTTGCGGGGTGCCACTTACTTCATCGAGAATGCTGTTCAGTGTAAGCATTGGTGCCTTGAACCTGACTGCAATTGCAATGGCATCTGAAGTACGTGAATCGAGTTCGGTAATTTTGCCGTCCTGCTCACAAACTAGCTTAGAATAAAATACGCCTTCGCGAAAGCGGTAAATCAAGATTTCCTTGATTGAAACGCCAAAAGAAACCGCAAATGCTTTGAATAAATCGTGGGTAAGGGGCCTTGAGGGCACCATGTTTTCAAGCTCAACAGCAATGGCTTGCGCTTCAAAACCACCGATAACAATAGGTAGTTTGCGTTTCCCTCCAACTTCGGTTAGCATTAACGCATACGCACCAGATTGCGTTTGGCTGTAAGCGATACCCGAGATTTCGAGGCTGATTTTTTGCATCGGGCGTTTTTTAGTGGCGCGCCAACTTAGTGTTGGGCCGCCTTGAATTTTTTAACGGCTTCAGTAAATCTTGGCAAGATTTCAAAGGCGTCACCAACAATTCCGTAGTCGGCGGCCTTGAAGAATGGCGCCTCGGCATCGGTATTGATGACCACAATGACTTTAGAACCATTGACACCTGCCAAATGTTGGATTGCACCAGAAATTCCGGCAGCGATATAAAGGTTAGGGCGAATGGCTACACCTGTTTGCCCCACGTGTTCGTGGTGAGGGCGCCATCCGATATCGGCTACTGGGCGTGAACATGCAGTTGCAGCGCCTAGAGCGTTAGCGAGATCTTCTACGATTCCCCAGTTTTCAGGGCCTTTTAAGCCACGACCTGCAGAAACTACTAATTCTGCTTCAGGTAATGGAATGGCACCTTCAGGTTTTTTAGTAGCGAGTACTTTGATAGCACTAGCCCCTGCTTGGGCGCTAAAAGCTTCAACTGAGCAAGAGGTAGTGTTGTTTTCTGGCTGAATGCTGTTTGGCAACAAAGAAATGATGCGTTGCGCAGATTTTACTTGAACATAACCAAAAGCTTTTCCAGAGAACACATTGACTTTGATATTGCCATTGGCCTCAGGAAGTGCTACTGCACCTGCCACTAAACCTGCTTTGAGGCGTACAGACAAACGTGGAGCTACTGCTTTTCCGATGAGGTCATGAGAAAAGATAATGGTTTGGGCACCCACTTTTTGAGCGGCTGCTGCAACAAGCTGAACGAGTTGACCGTGGTCTTGACCATCGAGGCTGTTGTCTTGAAGTACAACTGAAGCACCGTAGTTGCCGAGCGTAGCAAGTGTTGCTGAATCAGCAGCACCGTTGGTTACTACGGCGACATCGCCACCTAATTTTTTTGCGTAGGTAACAGTTTCTAAAGCTGCTTTAGATAAACCGTTGGTTGAATTGATATATACAAGATTCATAGGGCAGAACTTAGATGACTTTTGCTTCGTTGTGGAGTAAAGTAACGAGCTCGTCGAGGTTATTTGGATCGATGAGTTTAACAGATGACTTCGCAGCTGGCATGCTATAGCTTGCGTAGCTCGTGAGTGCATCGATAGCTACTGGTGCAACTACGTTGAGTGGCTTGGTGCGCGCTGCCATGATGCCGCGCATGTTCGGGATGCGCTGCTCGGCCATGCCTTTTGCACAGCTAATGACAGCTGGGGCCTGTAGCTCAACTTCTTGCATGCCGCCTACGATTTCGCGCTCGCAGCTGATGGTGCTGCCCGCAACGTCGAGTTTGGTCGCGATAGAAATATAGGGCAACGCTAGCGCCTCGGCGATCATGCCGGCAACTTGCGAGCCGTTGTAGTCGATGGTTTCTTTACCGGTCAGGATGAGGTCAAAGCCTTTGCCTTTCGCATATTCGGCAATTTGCATCGCGACAAAATAAGCGTCTGTAGCTGGAGCGTCGATGCGAATTGCGTCGTCGGCACCAATGGCCAAAGCCTTGCGGATCACAGCGTCGTCTGCGGTAGTGCCAACGGTAATAATGGTGACGTTGCCACCTTGCGCTTCTTTGAGCTCAAGGGCGCGCACCAAGGCATACCATTCGTCGTAGGGGTTGACAATATATTGAACGCCGTTTTCGTCGAACTGCGTATTACCATTGGTAAAAGCAATTTTTTGATTTTTTAAACGATGTAATTCGGCCATCTGCGCAGCCTGATGTAAGGTGATGACCTTCGCCTGAACAAACGCTAAGCGACTCACGGTACTAACAAGTTAGAGG